>JAQCKY010000048.1 GCA_027592155.1 Pseudomonadota bacterium | reverse complement strand
CAAGTAATGGTGGGCAATCGTCAAAACAGATTTTTGCAAGATCGGAAAAGAGTTTTATCCGCTGATTAAATGAAAATGGAACTTTGGAAACCAATTTCTTGGCCTTGGGGTCCATCCCCATGAACGCAATCGCTCCATCGAACTCAGATTCATAGTAAGCCCACTGAGCTATAACTTCCCCCATCGCGGCGAAGTAGGCCTGCGACAAAACCAATTTCAACCACCGTTTTTGCGGTTGTCCGCCATCCCGACCACCCTAATACTTGAATCGCCTGGTACGGACGAACACAGTCACAGGCTTACTTCTTTAAACCTACTCCGACGCCGCCGCCATTTTGGGACTAAACTCTCCCGGTCGGCTGGCGTAGACACCCACCACCAATTCCAATGTCGCCAACCAGCTCGAAAGCCCCGAAAGCCGACCCTATAGGTCCTTAAACCCCTTCCCTTCCGCCGCGAGGCGTTTCAGGCATTCCGCCGGTTTTAGCCAGTCGCCGTAGTCCTTTTCGAGTTCCTGCACCTTGGCCAGGACCTTACCCAGACCCAAGGTGTCGGCGTAGAACATGGGGCCGCCGTGGTAGCGGGGGAAGCCGTAGCCGTAGTGCCAGACGACATCGATGTCGCTGGCGCGGAGGGCCAGGCCTTCATCTAGAACATGCGCGCCCTGATTGATGATGGCGACCAGGTAGCGTTCGCGGATTTCGTCGTCGGTGAAGTCGCGGCGCTCGATGCCGGCCTCGGCGGAGACGTTTTTGATCAGCGCTTCGATCTCTGGGTCGGGGGTCGGGGTCCGGCTGCCTGGCTCATATTTGTACCAGCCGGCATTGGTCTTTTGGCCATAGCGGCCAAGCGCGTGCACGCGGTCCAGCACCAGGGATTGCCGCCGACCCGGATAGAGGGAGGCTTGCGCCTGACGGATGAAATGGCGGACATCGATACCGGCCAGATCGTTCATGGCGAAGGGGCCCATGGGGAAACCGAAATCATAGATGGCCCGGTCAACGTCCCAGGGCATGGCGCCTTCTTCGATCATGAAATCGGCGACCCGGGCGGCGACATGCAGCATGCGGTTGCCGACGAAGCCGTCACCGACGCCGACCAGCACGCCAACTTTATTGAGCTTTTTCGAGAGCCCCATGATGGTCGCGATGGTCTCGTTCGATGTTTCGTCGGCCCGCACATTTTCCATCAGCTTCATGACGTTCGCCGGGCTGAAAAAATGGGTGCCGCAGACTTGCGCCGGGCGCGAGGTGGCGGAAGCGATTTCATTGATGTCGAGGGACGAGGTGTTGCTGGCCAGAACCGCGTCGGGTTTGCAGACCTTATCCAGCTCCGCGAAGATTTCCTTCTTGAGTTCCATCTTCTCGAACACGGCCTCGATCACGATGTCGGCGTCGGCGAGCTTGTCATAGCTGCTCTCGCCCTGGATCAGGGCCATGCGCTTGTCCATTTCGTCCTGGCTGAACCGGCCCCGGGAGACCGAGCCCGCATAATTGCCTTTGATCTTTTCCAGACCCGCCGCCAGGGCGTCCTCGGAGATGTCGAGGATCGTTACCGGGATCCCGGCATTGGCGAAATTCATTGCGATGCCGCCGCCCATCAAGCCGCTACCGATGACGGCGGCTTTTTTGACGTCGTAGGGCTGGGTGTCTCTCGGCACGTCCGGGATCTTGGCCGCTTCGCGCTCGGCAAAGAACATATAGCGCATCGCGGAGGATTCGTCGGATGCACGGCGTTCCTCAAACAGGACCCGTTCCTTTTTGAGACCCTCGGCAATCGGGAATTTGGTCGCGATCTCCACGGTGTCGATGCAGACATAGGGCGCCTTCATGCCGCGGGCCGAACGCGCGATCTTCTTCCGGTACGCCTCGAACACCGCCGCATCCGACGCGCCCAGGCGGTCGTTGATCTCGCCGGTCGGGCGCGGGGCCGGGCCGGTCGAGGCGAATTCAATGGCGCGGGCAACCAGGTCGCCTTCGACGATCTCATCCAGCGCGCCGAGTTCCAGCGCCTTCTTGGCGGAAATCGGATCGCCGCCGACGATGGCATCAAGGGCGGCCTCGACACCGATCAGTCTCGGCAAGCGCTGCGTGCCGCCGGCGCCGGGGATCAGGCCGAGTTTCACTTCGGGCTGGCCGATGCTGACGGTCGGCGCGGCCAGACGGTAATGGCAGCCCATGGCCAGTTCCATACCGCCGCCCAATGCGAGACCATTCATCGCCGCGACGATGGGTTTGGGGCTGGATTCCAAATGATCGATAACGTCGGGCAGTTCCGGCACGTCGTCGGGCCGGGTCATGCTGAATTCGCGAATATCGGCGCCGGCGACAAACATGCGTCCGGCACCGGTCACCACAATCGCGGTGATGTCATCGTCGGCGAGGCAACCGGCCAGGGCGTCATCGATGCCTTTGGTGACGGCGAAGCTTAACGCGTTGGCGGGCGGGTTTTTTATGGTAATGACGCCGATCGCGCCTTGTTTACTATATTCGATAACGTCAGTCATGTTGCGTGCAATCACTCTCAAAGTTTGTCGAAAATTTTTATCGGCCAGAAATTTAGATGGAAAACCGGTCCCGATCGTGGGGGGCGTCATAATTCAAGACCGGGCCCTTGGGCACCACACCGCTCGGGTTACGGTCGGGGCTGATGTAATAGCCGCGCTTGATATGCTCGATGCTCGTGACCTCGGCGACGCCCGGGTACTGATAAAGCTCCAGGGTGAAATTCCAGAGGTTGGGATATTCATAGATGTGCTGGCGGTTACATTTAAAGTGACCGTAATAGACGATGTCGAACCGCAGCAATGTGGAGAACAGCCGCCAATCGGCTTCGGTCAGCCGCCCGCCGACGAGATAACGCTGCTTGCCCAAAAGGGCTTCGAGCTCATCCAGGGTGGAGAACAAAGCGTCATAGGCTTCTTCGTAAGCCTCTTGAGATTTGGCAAAACCGCAGCGGTACACGCCGTTATTCACATTGGGGTAAACGATGTCATTGATGGCATCGATATCGGCGCGGAGATCCTCGGGATAAAAATCCGTGTTGTCGCCGGTGATGTCGCCGAACGCGCTGTTCAGCATGCGGATGATTTCAGAGGACTCGTTGTTGACGATGGTGCCCTTTTTCTTGTCCCAAAGGGTCGGCACCGTCACCCGACCGGTGAAATCGCCATCGGCCTGAGTATAGACCTGATGCATATAGTCGCTATCGAACAAATGATCCTCGGTGGTGCCCTCTTCCTTGGTGAAGGTCCAGCCTTCGGTCTTGGCCGAGGAGCCGGCAATCGACAGCCCGATCACGTCTTCCAGACCTTTGATTTTGCGAAAAACAGTCGTCCGGTAGGCCCACGGGCAGTTATGGGTCACATAGAGGTGGTAGCGGTCGGCCTCCGCCTTAAAGCCGGAGCTGCCATCGGCGGTAATCCAGTCCCGATAAGGACTTTCGGGGCGCACAAACCGTCCGTCCGAACTCGTGATCCGGTCCTGATCGCTCCATTTACCATCAACCAGCATACCCATTTTACGTCCTCCAGAATCATCAATGCCTAAGTTTTTGCCATGCAAAATTTCGCCGATGATGGCGTAAGCCAAAAGCGGAGTCTATGGTAATTGGCAGTGAATCGACGGTATTTTGCCCAAATACCGGCTGGTCGTTTTAGGGGAGTAGTAAGAGCAGATGCTGTATATGATTTATGGGGTGGATAGCCCGGATGCCGGGGACCGGCGCGCGGAGACGCGGGAGGCGCATTTCGCTTATTTGGACGACCATGAGGACAAGCTGGTTCTCGGCGGTGCGACGCTGGCCGATGACGATGTGACGCGGACCGGCAGTGTCTTGATCATCAATGTGCCGAACCGGGCGGCGGCGGATGCGTTTTCCGCCAACGAGCCGTTTCGCAAGGCCGGGGTGTTTCAGTCGGTCACGGTGACCAAAATGCGGCGGGGGCAGTGGTTCCCGGAGAATGCCCCAGCGACGGCGGAAGGCGAATAGCGCCCCGTTAGCTTGTTGGCTTTCCGGGATTCTGATGCCCACAGTCGGGGCATTGCCGGGCGCCGGCGTCGCCGTAATAAGCCTCAAAAACCGGCGGTAGATCCTTGTAGATGTCCCGGAGCAAGAGCTCGCTGCGGTGGACCAGGGCGTTGCATTTTTCGCAGTACCATTCGAATGCATCGAGCTCGCCGTCATGGCGTTTACGCTCCACCACGATGCCGACGGAGTCGGCGGGGCGTTGCGGCGAGTGGCGTTTATGGGCGGCGATCATATACATTTCACCCTCGCGGATATGGACATCCTTGGGCCCGTCGTCTTCCATGACGCGGAGCACGATATCGCCCTTCACCTGGTAGAATATTTCCTCGCCGGGGTCGTCGTGAAAATCGGTCCGGACGTTCGGGCCGCCCAGCGCCATGACGATGAAATCGCCTTCCGGCAGGACCTGGGCGTTGCCGACGGGCGGGCGCAAAAGCGCGCTGTTGTCGTCTATCCACTTCATCAGATTGAATGGCTGAAGGTCGCTCATGGAAGGCACTCCGGTCTGAACATCGTTTCCTTGTGGGCAGCATGATAACCGCAGTATTCGGCCCTCACAACGCACCGCATTCGGCAAACCGGCTTTCACAGCCAAAGAAAATGCGCTAAGTGGTTTTTTAAGGGGCAGATCACAAGCTCACGGTTGACGCAGATTGGGAAAATTCCCACGGGAATCAATACGTCAGGAACAGAAGAGAGAAAGAGGCATGGCCGAAGGTTCAGAGCTGGCATCGATTTCGGAAGACGCATTCAAACAAGGCATGCGTCAGCTGGCCGCAAGCGTCAATGTCATCACGGCCCGCGACAATGACAGCGGCGAGCAAAACGGGTTGACCGCGACCGCCGCCTGCTCCGTCTCGGCGGAGCCGCCGCAACTGCTGATCTGCGCCAACAGCCAGGCGGGCGCGCACGACCTCATCGTCAAGGCGGGGGGATTTTGCTTGAACGTTCTCGCCCTCGGCCAGGACGACGTCGCCAAGCGGTTCGCCGGCATGGACGGCGCCGACCGGTCAGAGCGTTTCGACCTCGGCAGCTGGTCGGAACTCACCACCGGCGCGCCTGCCCTCGACGACGCCTTGGCGAACCTCGATTGCGTCATTGCCCAGCATATCGTCGCCGGCACGCACAGCGTGTTTATCGGCAGGATCGTCGGATCCCGCACCGCCCCCGGCATGCCGCTGCTCTATGGCGATGCGCGCTTTACCGGGCTGGCGGCCGCCCAGTAGACGTCACGCCCCCTCAAGCGGCCGAGACGATCACCAGAATTGTCGCGTTCTTGTCGGTGCGGTTGGCGATCGAGCGGCCTTCGTTCGATCCGATATAGCAAGAATCCATCGGGCCTAAGACTTCCTCGCCGTCATCGGTGATGACCGTGATTTCACCCTCCAGGCAGACATAGACTTTTTCGGGCGGCGATGCCGTGTGGGTCGTGCCGCCGCCGGGATAAAAATGGGACAGCCCCACCGAGAATGATTTGGCGTCGCTGGCGCCCAACCCATGCATGCGCAACGCCTGCATGTCGAAATGCCCTGGGGCATCATATTCTTTGATGTCGCCGATCCGATTAACCTGCATGTTGAAGGTTCCTGTTTCCTAGTTTCTTAAAGACGGTGATGTGATCTCATCGCATTCTTATCGCTGAATTCACCGAATGCAACGCCGAGACCGATTGCTAAGGAGCGCATTTCCCCGCTTTTCGATGTGATATAAAAATTGCTATGATTTCCCCCATGGTGATCGAAATTCGAGATCGGGCATGAGACTTCGGCCATGAAACTGTCGCAACTCAGAAATCTGGTCGCCGTGGCCAAGGCGGGAAGCATCCGGCAGGCGTCCCGCGACTTGAACCTGTCTCAATCCGCCATCACCAAAAGCATCAAGATGCTGGAGGAAGAGGTCGGGTCGGAGCTCCTGCACCGCGCCTCCCACGGGGTGTCGCCGACCGCCTCGGGCGACGCCTTGATTGCCCGGGCGCAGGTTGTCGAGGCGGAGCTCAATCATGCCCGCAACGATATCGACTATATCGAGGGGGGCCGGATCGGCGACGTCCGGATCTGCGCCTCACCGACCGTCGCCGTCAGCATGATTCCCCGGGCGGTGATCAATTTTAAGGCCAAGAGGCCGAACGTAAACATACAGATCGAAGAGGCGGTTTTCCCCGATAATCTTCCCGCCATTCGAACCGGCGAGCTTGATATGGCGATCTGCATGCTGCCCGAGCAAACCGTCGAGGACGGCCTCAATTTCGAGGTGCTGGTCCATGACGAGGTGACGCCGGCAGTGCGCATCGGCCATCCGTTGGCGCAAAAATCGCCTTTGAGCCTGGAGGATCTGATCGATGAGGAGTGGATCCTGTTTGGGCGCAGCATCAGCAGCCGCGCGGTTCACGAGCAAACCTTCCGGGTCAACGGGTTGGAGCCGCCCAACAGCTCGGTCATGTGCGCGTCTTTCGCGGGTGCGTTGTCCCTGCTCGAATACAGCGACTTCGTGATGCTTGTTCCCAAACAGATTTTCGCCGGCCGCCCCAAAGCCTGGCCGGTGACCCCACTGCGTCTGACCACCCCGATGCAGCCCTGGACCATCGTCGTCGTCACACGGTCTTCCACCGCGCTGTCGTCGGTCTGCCGGGAGTTCATCGACGAGCTGAGAAAGATCGCCCCGACCTATACGCAGCCGGGTTGAAGGACTCCTGGGCGGAGACGGCGCTCGGGCGTCGAGTTGCCTGACGGCAGCCGATTTCGCGCGGGACGGGCAACACCGGTCCTAGCCTTGAATTTTGGCGGTGAGTACCGATGTACTACGTACCGCATGCCTAAGGTGGAGAAACCGATGCTTGCTCTACGCCGTACTCTTACAATCTTCCTGGTTGGACTCTGGGTAACCGTCGGGAATCCCTCGGAAAGCTTTGCACAGCAAGCCCTCTCGACCGGCGTCAAAGTCATGCTCCAGGCCACGATGCAGCGTCATATCGAAAGTGTCCTGGTTGGGGGCGTATACCCCCAGATTAACCTGAAAACCGGTGAGGTTCGAAGGCTCCACCCGGCCACCGCCCACCCGATGATCGTGCAGGTAAAGGATGTTTACGTCCTGTGCACCGATTTTCGCGACGAGCAGGGACGGAAGGTTAATCTCGACTTTTATATCGCAAAAAAGGGCGCCCACCACGTGGTCTTCCAAACCATTGTCGGAAACCGGGACCCGCTGAAGAAGCTGATCAAAAGCGGCGTGGCCCAGGTCACAAACTAAATAGATTTTTGATGGATCAATTCGACAACACGACTGTAATCATCTGAGCCATGACGCTTCATAGGACCCTGTTTGCGAAATTCCAGTTCGTGATCATTCCGATATTCTTCGTGCTGGCCGCGGTCGGAATGTGGTTTCTGAGCAATCAAGATCTTAAGCTCGAAAAAGACCGCCTGGCGGCTCGCGTCGGCAATCTGGCGGGAAGAACCGCGACGGCCCTCGCCCAACCCAATGCTCTTGCCGAGAGAGAACATGCGCAGGCCTTATTGGCCCCGCTGGCGTCGGACCGCGCGATTTCGTGCTTGGAGTTGAGATCGACCCAGCGCAAGACCGTCCTGGGGCAGCATCCGCCGGCACAGGGATGCGCCAAATCGGGCGATAAAGAATCGTTCAGCATACCGGTTACAAACGATGGAGACATAACCCTCTTCCTCGCCATCGACGAAAGCGAAATTACCGAGACCGCTCAACTCCGGTGGAACATTGCCCTCGCCGCAATTCTTGCCGCTTTTATTATCGCCATATTTTCGACGGCCTTGGGTTTCCAGTTTATCATCAGCCGGCGCCTCAGAGCGCTGCAATCCACCATCAGGCTTCATCTTGAAACCGGCGAACGGCCGACGATCGAGAATGCCGGAAATGATGAGCTCGGCGAGGTGATCGAGGCATTCAATAGAATGCTTGTCCAGGATGCCAAGCACGAGCGTGACCTCGATGACCATCGCCAAAACCTGGAAGCCGAGGTTAAAAAGAGGACGACCGAATTGGCGCGGCGGAACAATGAGCTCAGCGTAGAGATCCAAGAACGCCGCAGCGCCGAACAAGAATTGGAACAGGCGAAAATTCTCGCGGAAACGGCGAACCAGGCTAAATCCGAGTTTCTATCTTCGATGAGCCACGAGCTTCGGACGCCCTTGAACTCGATTTTAGGGTTTACACAATTGATGGAAAGTAACCCCGCCGAGCCGCTCTCCGAACAGCAAACCGAAGCCATTAAGCATATTCTTGCCGGGGGACATCAGCTTTTGGAGCTCATCGACGAAGTGCTGGAGCTTTCGAAAATCGAAACAGGGACATTTGACCTGGATCCCAAGCACGTCGTGCCGGCGGAGGTCTTCAAGGAGTGCCTCGAACTGATGCGCCCGATGGCCGAGGCCCGCGGAGTTACGATGTCGGAAACGCCGGGCGAGATCGATGGAATCTATGTGGATGCTAATCGTTTTAAGCGAATTATCCTCAATCTCATGTCCAACGGCATCAAATACAACGTTCCAAATGGTGAGCTGAAATTCGGCTGCCACCGAACCGGTGAGGGTGAGGTTTACATCTTTGTCTCGGATACCGGTCTGGGCATTGCCCCGGAACGGCAGGAGGAAGTATTTCAACCGTTTAACAGGCTTGGGCATGAAAACTCGAACATTGAGGGCACGGGGATCGGTTTGGTGATTTCCAAACGCCTGGTCGAAGCGATGGATGGTGAAATCGGTTTCGACAGCATAGCGGGGGAAGGAACCACGTTCTGGATAAAATTCCCCGAGCACCGGGGCGAAGAGCAGCGCGGCGAAGATCAGTTCGCCGTAACGAGGCGGTAGCCGACATCGTAGGTCTCTAGGTCCAGCAGATCGGCATGACGCCGCGCCCAGGCGCCGGGCCTCACGTCGCGGCTGAGTTTTTCTAAGGCCCCGGACACATCGCCGACCAAATAAAAAGAAGACATGGCGGCCCGGATCTTGGGATCGAGATAGGCCCGGGGCCGCCGCCAATAGGCGTATAAAAAACCGTCGCTGCAGTCATGGGGCACCGGGACGGGGGAAATCTCCACCGGCCCAAGCCCCGCCTCGTAATCCGTCAGGCGCGGCATCTGTCCTTCGTCCAGGGTCACGAGTTCGGGGATGTAATCTGTCAGCCAGCAGCCCCGATGGGTTGAATCGCTGGTCAAGATGACGACCGGGCCCCGCGTCACCCGGCGCATTTCCCGGAGGCCTTTTTCTTTGTCGGCCCAATGGTGAATGGTGTTAACCGCCATCGAGGCATCGAAGGCATTATCGTCGAAGGGCAGGTCTTCCGCGTAGCCCTGGATGACATTGACGGTTGAAGAGCCGCGCTGCCGGATCATTTCCAGCGACGGCTCGAGGGCCGTGACCTGTCTGCCGGCGGG
>JAQCKY010000047.1 GCA_027592155.1 Pseudomonadota bacterium | reverse complement strand
CTGCGAGTGGCGGGTTTTTGACTTTCTCCAATTGCCGTCCATAGACGTCGGGCCACGGGACGTTGTCCGGGGCGACAAAAAAGCCGCCGCGTTCCTGGCGGTAGGCTTCGGGTGTCTCGGCGCCGGGCGGTGGTGTGCCGTCTTTCTGGAAGCTTTGCGCAGCGCGCAGCAAGCGGCGGCGGGTCGAGGCGATCATTTGGTCACTGGGGGCTAAATGTTCCCAGGTATGATCGGTGATTGCGCCCATGCTTTCGGTGACGGCCTGGTCCTGCTGATGGATGCCGTCGATGCCGGTATAGCTACCTGTCCGCTGGACTTCCCGGTCAATCAAATAGTCATTGGCTCGGGTCTGGTCGATGCGGTAACGGCCCAACCAGTCCGTGGTGTTCGGGAGCAGGTGTCCCGTTCCGGCCCCGGGGTTCGGATCGTCCTTGGGCGCGAACGAGATGAACATCATGTGGTGATCGTCGAGCGGCACCCAGGCGCGGGCGATGCGGTAGGTTTCGAACGGCTTGAACGGTGCGAACGCCCAGCAGGGAAACAGGAAATGAGCGATCCGCCAATAGGTATTGCCCTCGTCGGCGGGCCGATAGGCGCCGTAAAATGTGCCTAAGTTTGTGTCGTCGACCTTGAATTCCGGGTCTCTGTGGATTGCGCCGAAGCGGGTCGGGTCGTTGGGCTCGAAATCATCGCCGCCCATCGATCCGTAATGCAGGAAATTGAGGTGGGAGGTATCGATGTCTCCCTCCAACCCCTGCAGCCAATTGCATTCGCGCATCACGAAGGAGACTTTATTCTCGCCGTCGGGAATGAGCGTCGCCTCAATGTCCGGTAGGGCCGGCGCCTTATCCGCTTCACCCATATAGACCCAGACGACACCGCCGCGCTCCGCCGCCTTATAGGCCTTGGCGTGGACTTTGTGCTTGAAATCCTGGTGGGACGGAACGTTCGCCATGTCGAGGCAATTACCCTCGGTGTCGAACTTCCAGCCGTGATAGACGCAGCGGATACCGCCTTCTTCGTTGCGGCCAAAAAACAACGAGGCGCAACGATGAGGGCAGCGATGGTCCATAACACCGACATTGCCCGCGTTATCTCTAAAGGCGATTAGCTTTTCACCGAGCAATTTAAAGCGCACTGGATCGCCATCCGCGACAAGTTCGGATGATTTCAAAGCCGGCAACCAATAGCACCGCATGACATTTCCCATGGGTGTATCCGGGCCGACGCGGGTTAGAATTTCACTTTCTTGAGCTGTGGTCATAGAAACCTCCCTGCATCTCGGGATATTGAACCACAAATTGGAGCCCTTTGGGAATACTTGACTGATTAAGTAAATTGAAATGCCCGCCCGTTAGGATTCCAATTTCTCCCGTGGGAAATGCGCGAAATAAAACAACGAGATATGTTCGACACAGCCATCCAGCAGATTATCGATAAGATCGCCGCGGCGCCGATCAATCGGAATCCGTTCGCGTATATTCAAATCGAGGAAATCTTTCCCGCCGATTTTTACGAAACCTTGCGCGGTAATATGCCCGTTCCCGCCGACTATCGGGCCTTGATCGAAACCGAACGGGTGACCAAGGATTACAGCCCACATCGTCTTACTTTATTTCCGAACCAGTTGGATGGCCTGACGGCGGAGGCGCGCGCATTTTGGTCGGCGTTTTATAACCGGCTCCTGGCAGCCGATCTTGCCCAGGCGATCCTGGCTAAATTCGGGGCCGACCTGAAAAACCTCTCCGGGATCGATCTCAATATCCTTCCGGAGGCTTACTTGATGCGCGATGAAGCAGGCTACGAACTTGGCCCGCATACGGATTCGCCGGCGAAGGTGGTGTCGGTTTTGTTTTACATGCCGGAGGACGACAGCCGCCCGGATCTCGGTACATCGTTTTATGTTCCCAAGGACCCCGCATTCTTTTGTCCGGGCGGGCCTCATCATCCGTTCGAGCTGTTTGATTGTGTCGGCACGCTGCCGTACCGGCGGAACGCCTTGCTCGCCTTTCCAAAAACCGAACGCTGTTTTCACGGGGTCGAGCCGGTTCCGGCGGACGGCGCGCATCGAGATCTCTTGCTCTATGATTTGAGGCGAGTCTGATGCTCTGTAATGCCCACGACCGGTTTTCATTAATTCTGCCGACCAAAGACCGGCCGGCATTTTTGGCCCGGACCTTTGAGTTCCTCGAGGCCCAAGGTTTTACCGGACAGATCCTCGGCGTCGATGCGTCTGAGACGCCAAATTTCACCGCCAATAGGCAAGTGATCGGCGCTCATCCCTCGATCGCCGTAATTCATCACAGGCCGGCGAAACCGGGAAATGCGTGGCGGGAGATCGCCGAGGCGATGGAGAGACTTTCCTCGACCTACGTTCAGCTTCATCACGATGACGATTTTTATTTCACCGACCGCTGGGATGATGCAATCGCTCTGTTGGACGACAATGCCGATGTTGCAACCGCGGAGGGGCGGTTCGTTGTGGTCGAACGGGCGGCGGCGGGCACCGGTTTTTCCCTCGCGACCCATGACCGATACAGTTACCGCGACGATTTTTCGTTGGCCCGCGTACGGGACTGCATGGCGCGCTATTGCCATTTGGCCTTTGCCGTTACCCGGCGCGACTATTTTCACTTTGCGGTTCAAAAGGTTCATCAATATTTGGATCAAGGATGGTTCGATCAATATGCCTTGACGCTTTTGCTCGCGGCGCGCGGGAAGGCGGTGGCGATGGACGAGCTTTATGGCATTCGTCAGTTTCATACGGAACAACATCACAAGGGATTTGAAGGCGCCAAGGCCTATAAACATTGGCCGCTGATATTAGCGGCCCCCGACTTCTCGGCGACCTATCGGGATTTCCGGCGATGCCTTCTGGATGGCCTTGGTGAGGATGCCGCCGATGTACAGACGGCGGGCCTGATCCTCGATCAGGGATTGGTCGCATTGGTTGAGCGCTCGGCCGGCGTAATGCCGGAGCGGGAGCCCGGAGACGTCGCGGTGTTCGAACGATGCAACGTGCAAGGTACTCCGGAATATGAACGGATTGCCGGGGCCATCGCGTCGATCCGGCGGCACCCTGGAACTTAAAGGCGGTTACTCCTCGACGGTGTCGAGGCGACTTTCGATCGCGTCCCAGATCATGCCTTCGATGGAGATGCCGTTGAAACGATCGATCTCCTGGATGCCGGTGGGGGATGTCACATTGATCTCGGTTAAGTAGTCGCCGATGACGTCGATGCCGACGAAGATCAGGCCGCGTTCTTTCAAGGCAGGGCCGATGGCATCGCAGATTTCCTGCTCGCGTTTGGTCAGGCCTGTTTTGAGCGCGGAGCCGCCGACATGAAGGTTCGAGCGGGCCTCTCCTTCCATGGGGACCCGGTTGACCCCGCCGACCGCCTTGCCGTCGACCAGGATGATTCTCTTGTCGCCTTCGCGGACCGCGGGCAGGTACTTCTGGATGATGATCGGTTCGCGGTAAATCCCGGTGAACATCTCCAGCAACGCGTTCAGGTTTTCATCGTCGGGACGGATGTGGAAGACGCCGGCGCCGCCATTTCCAAACAGCGGTTTGACGATGATGTCTTTGTGTTCGTTTCGGAATTCCATGATCCGGCCTTGGTCCGAAGTGATCAACGTCGGCGGCATCAATTCCGGAAAATGGGTGACGAATAATTTTTCCGGCGCGTTGCGGACATGGGCCGGATCATTGACCACCAACGTATCGGGATGGACATGTTCGAGCAGGTGGGTTGCCGTAATGTAGGCCATATCGAACGGTGGATCCTGACGCATCAACACCACATCCAGCAGCGCCAGATCAATGGTCTCGGCCGTGCCTAAGGAGAAATGGTTGCCTTTTTCCCGCCGGACCGCCAACGGCCGAGCCAGGGCCGTGACCCGTTGGTGATAGAGTGCGAGGTCCTGCGGCAGGAAGTGGTACAGTGTGTGGCCGCGGCTCTGCGCTTCGAGTGCGAGTGCGAAGGTGCTGTCGGCATCGATATCGATGCCGTCCAGCGGGTCCATTTGTATGGCGACGACTTTACTCATGAGGCTCCGGGTTCCGGTGTTTTGATGCGGACGTGACTGACCACCTTTCGAACAAACTTGATTTTGTTAGCCTGGGCGATGACCCGATCCAATTCCTTTTGGTCCTGGGCAATGCCGATCAAATAGACAACGCCGTTCACGGTTTTGATGGCGTAATTGACCGCGAGAACATCCTTATCGAAGGTGAGGGTCGATTTCAACTGAACGGTGATCCAGGAGTCTTGAGCGTAATCTCCGAGCGCGCCGTCCCGGTCGACTTGAATTTCGTTGATGACGTCTTTTACACCCTCGACCTTCCAGGCCAGTTTTACCGCTTGGTCGGCGAGTTTGACGTTTGTTGTGGAGCCGGTGAGCAGCACCCGGCCGTCATAAACCTCGGTTCCGATCGTGCTGGTCAGCTTAAGGTCGTTCTTAATAAATTGGTCGAGTACAGCGGCTTGAATCTTTAGATCCGATGCCCCTCCCTTGATCCCCCGTTCCTGGACGGCAGCGACGCCCACGGTGGCACCGGCGCCGACAACAACACCGACGGGGGTACAGGCGGCAAGACCCAGAAACAGCGCCGCGATGATTGCAGGGCGTTTGAAATCGAGAGCATATTTGGAAAATTTCATCATGATATGAGATACCTTGGAATCGAGTGAGTTGATGGTTTTCCCCCCTAGTTTGGTCGCCAGGCGTCCTTGATGTGAATCGGCAACCGTCCCCGCGTAATGAGCACGACATCGAAGCGGATGTCAAAGCCAGCATACGCCGATTGAGATGACAGAAACAGGGCGGCGGCACGTTCGATTCGGTTTCGCTGACGGCGCGTCACCGAGTGGGCAGCGGCTTCGTAAGTTGCCCTCGCCTTGACCTCGATAAAGATCAGTAATTTGCCGCGCCGGGCGATGAGGTCAATCTCACCGACGGGGCTTTTATGGCGGCGGCGAATAATCCGGTAGCCCTTGAGGCGTAACGTCCAGGCGGTGGCGGTTTCCGCTGCCCAGCCAAGCCGGCCAGGCGCGCTGCCGCTCGGATGGCGTTGTGGCGGGCTCAGCCTGAGCGGTCACGTCTCTTCACCACGGCTTGAATATGATTGTAGATTTTGCGGCGCGGCATACCGGTTTCTTCGGCGATGTTCCGGGCGACGTCCCGGGCGCTCACTGTCTTCAGCCGTTCGATAATGTCATCGTCCAACGACGCCAGCTCGATGGGACCGGTTGCCTCGGGCCCGCCAACCACGACGACGACCTCGCCTTTGGGGGGGCCGGCTTCCGCATAGTGCGCCGCCAATTCGCAAAGGCTGCCGCGCCGGACTTCCTCGAACCGTTTGGTGAGTTCGCGGGTAACGGCGGCGGGACGGTCTCCCAGGACTGTCGCCATGTCGGAGAGGGACTCCGCGAGACGCCTCGCCGATTCCTGGATGATCAAGCTTCCCGGTACATGCTTAATGTTTTCCAGTTCATGCCGCCGTCCGGATCGGCGGTTGGGAAGAAAGCCGGCAAAATAAAACCGGTCGGTCGGCAAGCCTGAGATAATTAATGCGGTGAGGGAGGAAGAGGCGCCGGGGACCGCGGTAACAGGAATATTTTCATCGATGCAAGCCCGGACCAGTTTGTAACCGGGGTCGGAAATCGCCGGTGTACCGGCGTCTGAGACAAGTGCGACGCTGCCTCCGGAGGATAAGATTTCCAGCAACCGGGGCCGCGCTTGGGGGCCGTTATGGTCGTGGTAGGGGAAAAGCGATCCGGCAATGCCGTGGATCGACAATAATTTTGCCGTATTTCTGGTGTCTTCACAGGCAATGAGATCGACCTCGCCTAAAACGGAAATTGCCCGGAGCCCGATATCCGCGGCGTTGCCGATCGGCGTCGCAACCAGGTAAAGACCCGGTGATAAGGGGATGTCCCCTACTTTACTTGGATTGGTGTCGCGGCTAGTTTCCATGGCTCTGCTGTTAACGGTGGTTCATGAAGATAATGCGGCCAATAGAGGTTTTTTTGTGGCTGGTAAAATAAAGTCGTTCTCGAAGCTCACCGCACCGGCATGGTTGTTTGCCGGCTTGTTTGTGCTTGGTGCTTGCGCCAATCAGCAATTGTCGCAGGTACCACCGCGGATACAATCACCGAAACCGGTGTTGCCGCAATCGCAGACATTGCCGCCACTGGTCGCACAGCCTCAGCATCCTGCGACGGCGACACCGGATGTCGCCGGCCGGCCCCAGACTGATCCCGAGATGGATCGTCTGGCGGCATTGCCGCAATTCAATGTGGATCCTGGGCAATCACCAGGTGGCGCTCAATCGGAAGACCGCTTTGTCGCACCCCCGCCGCCGCCGATGAACCCCGATGTTCCCCGTGTCGCAATCCTTTTGCCGCTTAGCGGACCGGCGGCGAACCTTGGTCAATCCATGCTGAACGCGGCGCAACTCGCTGTATTTCATTTCGCGGATAAGAAATTTGAGCTGCTGCCCCATGACACCAAAGGGACGCCCGACGGCGCGGCCGACGCAGCGGCGCTGGCCATCGGCGATGGGGCGTCCTTGATCCTTGGGCCGCTGTTGTCGTCGTCGGTGCGTGCCGTGACCCCAGCGGCGCAGGCGGCGGGCGTGGTGGTCGTCGCGTTTTCCAATGACCGGTCAGTGGCGGGAGACGGCATCTTCGCCATGGGATTCCTGCCGAGTGAGGAGATTACCCGCGTTGTCAGCTTTGCCCGGGCAAAGGGTGTATCCCGTTTTGCGGCACTGGCGCCGGATAATGAATATGGCCGCCGGGTCATCGAAAGCATGCACCAGGCCGCCGAAAGTGCAGGCGGTGTGGTCACCCAAGTCGAGCTCTATCAGCCGAACACACAAGATTTTGATCCCATCATCAAGCGGTTGAGCAATTATGAGTCCCGGCGCCAGGCCTTGCTTGCCCAAAAGGCCGAACTCGAAGCGCGTGACGATGATATTGCCCGCCAAGCTCTTGCCCGGCTCGAGCAACTGCAGACCGTTGGGGATCTCTCCTTCGATGGATTGTTGATCGCGGATGGCGGAAAAAACCTGCAATCGATCGCGGCCTTGCTGCCCTATTACGACATCGATCCTAAGCGGGTTCGAATTCTCGGCACCGGCCAGTGGGACGTTCCGGGGATCGGCGCAGAGCCCGGGATGGTGGGCGGCTGGTTTGCCGCACCGGCCCCGGAATTCCGGAAAGATTTTGAACAGCAATATAGCGAGGTTTATGGCGCGAAACCGACTCGTCTCGCGACCCTCTCCTATGATGCCACCGCGTTGGCGGCCGTGCTTACACAAGCCGGTGCTCGCGTCAGCCCAGACCGCCTGATCGTGCCGCAGGGGTTTATCGGCCGGGACGGCATCTTCCGGTTCCGGCCCGAGGGCACGGCGGAACGCGGCCTGACCGTGCGGCAGATCTTTGAGCGGGAGACCCGAGTCATCAGCAAATCCCCGGCCAGCTTCTCCAGTAATCTCAACTAGGTCAGCAGACGGCTTAGAACCGCGTTAAGGCGGCGAAGCCCTTCTGGGGTCGCGGCAAGTCGCTGACCGTCAAAGGTCAGGAACCCACCGTCGGACAGAAGCTTCACGGCGTCCGGGTCGAGCGCGTCTTCCAAGGTCTCACCGCTAACCGATTTGAACCGGTCGTTCTCAACACCGTCCGTAAGACGAAGGCCCATCAGAAGCAGTTCGTCACGCCGCTCGCCGGCGTCGAGACGCTCGCTTTTTTGGGTGCCGGTTCCTTTGGTTTCAACGGCGTTCATCCATCGGGCCGGGTCGCGAATCTCTTGGATACGACGGGTGATACCGTCATTGGTGAGGCGCCCATGGGCACCGGGACCCAATCCGACATAGTCGTAGCCCTGCCAATAAACCAGATTATGCCGGCATTCCGCGCCAGGTCGGGCGTGATTGGAAATTTCGTAAGCTGGAAGACCGGCGTCTTCGAGCATGCGTTGCGTTACATCGAATAGATCGGCGCCGATGTCCTCGTCGGCTGCCGGGATCCGCTGGCGGTGGAAGTCGGTGCCTGGTTCGATGGTGAGCTGATATGCCGAGATATGATCTCCGGCGAGACCGAGGGCATCGGTCAATTCCAATTCCCAGTCCTTGGCCGATTGGCCGGGCCGGGCATAGATCAGATCGAGAGAATATCGCGGCATGACGCGCCGGGCGGCCTCGATGGCGGCACGTCCTTCGGCCGCGCTATGGCGGCGGCCCAAAAATTTGAGGGCGTCGTCATTCAGTGATTGCATGCCGATCGACAGCCGGTTGACGCCGGCCAGCTTGAAGTCTTCAAAGAGCGCGGCTTCAGAGCTGCCGGGATTCGCCTCGGCGGTGATTTCCACGTCCTTGTCCAGGGACCAATGATTGCCGATTTCATCGATGAGGTCGGCGATGAGAGAGGGTGGCATAAGAGACGGGGTGCCGCCGCCAAAGAAAATACTGGTGACCTCGCGGCCCGGATTTAACGACGCGAACCGTCCGATTTCGCTAAAATAGGCTTTACGCCAAGCGGCGACATCAATCTCTGCTGCGACGTGGCTGTTGAAGTCGCAATAGGGACATTTTGATTCGCAAAACGGCCAGTGGAGGTAAATGCCGAACATTGCGGCTGCTCACTTTACGTCGTTAGGCCGGAAAATGTTCGGCGACAAGTTTGCGGAATGCATCGGCCCGGTGGCTGATCCCATGTTTAATGTTGGGATCCATTTCTCCGAATGTTTCCGAATAGCCGTCGGGCAAGAATACAGCGTCGTAGCCGAACCCGCGTTTACCGCGTTGCGGCCAGACCAATTCCCCTTCGACCACGCCCTTATAGAGATCGCAATTGCCTTCGGGCCAGGCGAGAGCCAGCACGCAGACGAACCGGGCGCTGCGGTCGGCTTTACCCTTGAGGCTGTCTTCGACCCTGCGCATTGCGGCATTGAAATCGCGGTTGGGCCCGGCCCAACGTGCCGACCGGACACCGGGGGCGCCGTCCAATGCGGGCACGACGAGGCCGGAATCATCCGATAGGGACGGCTGGCCGGAAGCGAGGCAGGCCGCTTTCGCCTTGAGGGCGGCGTTGGCCGCAAAGGTTTCTCCGGTTTCTTCCGGTTCGGGCAAATTCAGCTCGGCGGCGGAAATAACATCCACACCGTAAGGCCCCAGAAGGTCTCTGATCTCGACAACCTTGCCTTCGTTGTGGCTGGCAATTACCAGCTGCTTGCCGGTAAGTCTGTGGCTCATCCGCCGGATTCCAGACCAAGCGCTTGGCGCTGAGCGGCAACCAACTCGCCGATACCTTTGCGGGCGAACCCCAGCATTGCGGCGAACTGTTCCTCTGAAAATGCCCGGTCCTCGGCAGTCGCTTGGACTTCGACGAGACCGCCTTTATCCATGATGACAAAATTGGCGTCGGCCGCGGCATTGCTGTCCTCGGCATAATCCAGATCGAGAACAACCTC
>JAQCKY010000046.1 GCA_027592155.1 Pseudomonadota bacterium | reverse complement strand
CGATGAGCCAAAAATCCTCCGTTATGCAATTACCTCAATTCGTCCCATAGGCGCTGACGTCAGACAGTTAAGATCACAATATCATACGTCACCGGAACAACCGGCGCGCGGTGACCCATGCTCAGGACAGAGACCCATTGGCGGCAACGCTCACGCGTTTTCCCCAGAAGACCCCGGCAACGATTTTCAAATTCATCGTCTCTGGATCGATAAATCCTAGACGGCACAAAAAGGATATTCGAATTGCCGCGCCCTCGGGGCCCTGCAATTTTTTTGTTTGTTGACGGCTCAAACGAATTCAATTACATCACCCGCGATCAGGAAATGATGATGACATACGCATTCACCATAACCATCCTTCGGGACGATGATATTTCTAACCGGGCTGCTTCGGCAGTGCGGCGTCAGCTCGTGTTGAAGGTTACCCGACGCGCCAAACCGATTCAGGCCATGCGCGCCCATCGTGGTAACGCAATCACCGCCGGCTGACCCGCCCTTAACTTTAAGTGTCAGCCGCCAAAAACAGGGCTGACATCCAATAAAATCCAAAAAATTGATTGTCGGCCTTTCGAGAGGAAGGAAAGACAGACCATGACGATCCGATTGTTGGAACCAAGCGATGAGGTTGCGTTGGATGAATTCCTGCGCAGCCGCAGCGATACCAGCATGTTTCTCCGCGGTAATCTGCAGGATGGTGGTCTGAACTATGCCGGTGAAACCTATCAAGGCCGTTACCTTGGCTGCTTCGACCGTCAGGGTATAATGTCGGGCGTGTTGGGTCATTTCTGGAATGGAAGAGTTCGCGTTGCAGCGCCCGAACCGGTCCTGATCCGCAAATTGGCGGCGGCGTTGCTGGCTGGGCCCGATATGGAAATATCCGGGTTTTCCGGTGCGGGCGTGCAGGTTGACGATCTGATTCACCATCTTGGGCTTAACGACTCGGATTTTCGGCTGCGGGTGAAAGAGCAGCTATTTTCGCTGAGGCTCGATCAATTGTTGATCCCCGACATTGGCACGACTTCCGGGCTGGTGGCCCGATTGGCGACCGTAACAGACCTCGACCTTCTGGCCGCATGGCGGAGGCATTACGACGAAGAGACATCTTTGGGGACCTCAGGGGACATCAAAAAAATTCAAGTGATGATGGCCCAAACCGTCAAACGTGAGCGCTGCTGGATTTTGGAATGTAACGGTGAGCCTGTCGCCATGTCAGGCTTCAATGCGGTTCTTCCAGACTCAGTTCAAGTTGGCGGCGTTTACACCGTGCCGAGATTTCGAAATCGGGGTTTTGCACGATATTTGGTTGCCGAAACGCTGCGCGCGGTACGACGCAAAGGGGTTGAGAGCGCGACATTGTTTACCAAAAATCCGGCTGCGGCGATCGCCTATCGTTCGATTGGATTTGGTTGGATCGGAGATTACGGACTCGCGCTTTTGCATAAGCCGGCAGCGCTGGCGAAAATTGACCCTGGTGCCGGAGCTTTTGCCCCTTGTTAGATGCGGAGACTAGGCTTGGCTCGTCTTGACGTCCGTCAGCGCGCCTTTTTTTACTCTTGATCTTCCGTCAGAACGGCTAGTGTCAATATTTACCTTGATCTGAGCGAATTCGGCCAAGTGTTGGCCATATAAAAGTCGGAAAATGACTAATTATAGCGGCTTGCCGCAATCAATCCGGTAATGACGAAGGTGACGATAAACAGCCATGTTACGCCCGCCTTGCTGAGCCCCATGAGGCGCAAAATCACCAGTATTATTGTGAGTCCGATGATCGGGATCAAAGGGTTCTCAGACAGAAATTTGATGATCTGGTCTAGCTGTTCCATTCTGGTCTCTATCCGGCATTTTCGCCAAACATGCCGATTGCCGTGGCCCGGCCATAGCTTTAAACGAATTGCGCCATAAAGCCTGGGATAGGCGACCGGTAACGGTTTCGCAAGTCTGACCTGTTATCAAAAAATGCGCTAAACTACGCCCAGGAACGGAATGATGTCGCAAAAACCAACTCGGTCACATGCCGCTGTTGTACGAGCTCTGCAAAAAACGCAGAAGCAGCGGGAAACCCGCGAGGCGGAAATGGAAGTGCAAGATAGCGGGCCTTCTACCCTTGAGATATTTCTCGGCGAAAACCCGACACCGCAGGAACGCGGCACCGTGATCGTCAAACGGCTCGAACAATACATCCGGGAAGGCCGGTCGGACCAAGGCGGCATTCCCTTTCGGCGATGGCAGGAACTGGCCGTCTATGAGACCACCAATGCTATCCTGGATGCCGAGAAATATTGGCGGAAAGACCATCGTTTCATCGACCGGGGGCTATTGGTCGGCCGTCGGCGCTGGTCACGGTTGGCGTGTGGGGCACTGTTTTGGCGACGCAATCGGCGCCGGACCGCCAAACCGCGGCGGTCATACTCATCATCGCTGGTGCGGTGCTGTTCGGCATCCTGGCGGCGTGGGGGATCAAGCGGGTGGACCGGTTTTATCAATCTGGCCGCCGGCGTGAACATCTGCGACGGGTTATCGATTTCGACCGGCAGCTTGAGCAACTGGACCGGGATCTCGAGAAACGGCTCAAGGACCTCGAGGAGACCCTCGATGAAATGACGAGCGGAACGCTGGGCAAGATGTGAGCCTCTAAATTAACCGCTTGTTTTAAAGGGTCTTTCTCGGCTGGCCTTGCCGGGATGCGGAGGCTATTTTACCGCCCTACTGAATATCTAAGAGGATAGAGCGATGCCCGAGCTTCGTTCCAGAACATCGACCCACGGCCGTAACATGGCCGGCGCCCGCGGATTATGGCGTGCCACCGGTATGACCGATTCGGATTTCGGAAAACCGATTGTCGCCATCGTGAACTCTTTTACGCAGTTTGTGCCGGGGCACGTCCATTTGCAGGACCTCGGCCAGATGGTCGCGCGCGAGGTCGAAAAAGCCGGCGCGGTTGCCAAGGAATTCAACACCATTGCCGTTGATGACGGCATCGCGATGGGGCATGACGGCATGCTCTATTCCCTGCCATCTCGGGAAATCATCGCCGATAGTGTCGAATATATGGTGAACGCCCATTGTGCCGACGCGATGGTCTGCATCTCCAACTGCGACAAAATCACGCCCGGCATGCTGATGGCCGCGATGCGGATCAATATTCCCGCCGTGTTCGTTTCCGGTGGGCCGATGGAGGCCGGTAAGATCGTCATCGACGGCAAGGAGCAGGCGATCGACCTCATCGATGCCATGGTCCAGGGGGCGAACCCGGACGTGTCCGATGCGCTGGCCGAAGAATATGAACGCTCGGCCTGTCCCACTTGCGGGTCGTGCTCCGGCATGTTCACCGCCAACTCGATGAACTGCCTTGCTGAGGCTTTGGGTCTGGGGCTACCGGGCAACGGCTCGACGCTCGCGACCCATGCCAATCGCAAGGAACTGTTCCTGCGGGCCGGCCGTCACGTCGTCGATATTACCAAGCGATATTATGAAGAGAACGATACGAGCGTTCTGCCGCGCAGTGTCGGAAAATCCGGCTATGAAAATGCAATGTCCCTGGATATTGCCATGGGCGGTTCCACCAACACCGTTCTTCACCTGCTTGCCATGGCGCGGGAAGGGGAGATCGACTTTACGATGGCCGATATCGACCGGCTCTCCCGTAAGGTTCCGCATATTTGCAAGGTCGCGCCCTCGACGCCGGTTTATCATATGGAAGACGTCCATCGGGCCGGCGGCATCATGGCCATCCTGGGCGAGCTTGACCGGGCCGGCTTGATCGACCGGGAGGCGCCGACGGTTTATGCCGGGAATCTCGGCTCCGCTATCGATGCTTGGGATGTGCTCCGCACCAATGATCCCGACATTCGGGAGTTTTACCGGGCCGCGCCAGGCGGTGTACCGACACAAGTCGCTTTCAGCCAGAACCGCCAATACAAAGATCTCGATCTCGATCGGGAAAACGGTTGCATCCGCAGTGTGGATAATTCCATCTCCTCGGATGGCGGGTTAGCGGTTCTTTACGGCAATATCGCTTTGGACGGCTGTATCGTGAAGACGGCGGGCGTTGATAAAAGCATTCTCAAATTCGCCGGCCGTGCGCGGATATTTGAGAGCCAGGACACGGCATGCAAAAGCATTCTGGGCCGCGAAATCGAGAAGGGCGACGTTGTCGTCATCCGCTATGAAGGCCCCAAGGGCGGACCGGGCATGCAGGAAATGCTCTATCCGACGAGCTATCTGAAATCGATGGGCATGGGTAAGGAATGTGCTCTGCTCACCGATGGGCGTTTTTCCGGCGGCACCTCCGGGCTGTCCATCGGACATGTATCGCCCGAGGCAGCCGAAGGGGGTGCCATTGGTCTGATCGAGGAGGGCGATACCATCGACATCGATATCCCCAACCGGACCATAAATCTGGTGATCAGCGACGAAGACCTCGCAAAGCGCCGTGCGGCGATGGACGCGAAGGGCAAAGCGGGCTGGAAGCCGGAGGAGGTGCGCACCCGTGTGGTTTCCACCGCGTTGCGCGCATATGCGGCCTTGACCACCAGCGCCGCCGAAGGTGCGGTGCGCGATGTTACCCAGGTAGAGAAGTAGCGCCTAAAAAAAGCGCGCCAACCGCAGCATAAAATAATCATCGTGGCGGATGCCTTCGGTGAAGGCGCCTTTTGGCGTATGCAAGGTTGTGCGTGCTTCGAACTCGATTTTCCAATTGTCGCTGAGGCGGCGCTCGGATTCCATTGAGAACAAAGTCTCACCGGTGAGCCGGTCAATCACGAACCCACCGAGGGCTGACGTGTCATTCTCATCGTTGAGGGCGAGGCGGGTGCCCAGAAAAATATCATTGTCATTGAGGGTCGCGGGCGCACGGGTGTCATCCCGGCCGTCCTGCGATATTTCGACGATAAGGCCGAGGTCGGCCTGTTTAAGCATTTCCGTCCCACCGAGTTGAAAGAAGGTAAACTCCACACCGCCGACGGCGGCGGCAAATCGATCGCCGTGACCGCCGCGGCTTATCGCCTCCAGCTTCCAAAGCCAAGGGCCAGTAGTGAGTTGAATATCGAGACCGGTTTGATCGATCTGATCGTAATGAGGGCGCAGCAGCATTCGGCCATTATCATTGACGAGGTTGAATCTCGGCTCCCGGCTGGTGCCGACGAATTGGCTGAGCCCAACATCGATGTCGCCGAACACCTGAGACCATCTGAATGCAAAATCGACATGCGCTTCTTCCGCCGATGAGTCATAAGTTGCCCGGTTGTTGTCAAAGGGCAGACTGCCGCGCAGTCGAGCCTTAGAGCTTGGAAACGTCCGTTCTCTAAATCCCGGCAAGACAAAAAGTCCAAATGTGCCGAAGTCGTTTTCGATGTTGAGGTTGATCATCGGCTGTCCAAGTTTGTCTTCTCCATCGATATCTTCGACGCCATCGGTCTGATTGATGATATCGACTAAATGAACGGACTCGGTGACACCCCAAAACACCTTGCTCAAACCTACGGTGACGTCGTAACCGTCGCCCTGGCTCAGCCAACTGGCCTCCCGAAGATCGAAGTGAGATCTTTCTGCGTCGTCCGCATCGGCGCGAAGGTAGGGCTTCACGGTGAACCGACCGTCTCCGGATTCGGTCTCGTAGAATAGTTCGGGCGCAATCACCAAAGACGGCGATATCTCGGAAAAATTTTGACCGGCGTAGGATTGGGGCCCGGGAAAGACCCGGACCTCAAATTGAACTGCGCCTTCCAGCGAGAACTCGTCGGCCCAGCTTGTCGTTGCTGTTCCCAAGAATCCGGTGAGCAGAAGTACGACGAATAGGGCTGGTGCGGTGGGGCCCAATATAGATCGGTCCTTCAATTTCACTACCTTGCTTTTTTCAGTCGGCTCTTGGTGAAGTCGGAGTCCTTGATGTCTTGGCGGAATTTGTAGTCCGTGAAGGTCAAGGTCGTCTTCTTGCCCGTCTGATGGTTCTCCATATGCATGGTCAAAGGCCGCCAGTACTTGTCCAAATACTGTTTGAAGTTGCTGGATACGAGTGTTTTAGCCACCGGATCGTCGCTGGTGAGGGCCGGTGTTGCTGCAGTTAGAACCGGCAGCGCCAGCAAAACGGCCGCGGCCGACTTACGCAGCAGGCTGATAGACATTTGTCGTGTCATTGCTTTCTTCCTTTCGGGTTTTCTTATCTTTATCGATGAACATCAAAATTGCGGGCAGTAAGAGGAAGTCCGCTGCCAGTGCGCAGACCAGCGTGATGGCGGTCAATATTCCGAGGCTTTTATTGAGATCGAACGCGGAGAACGAGAGGATCGCGAAGCCCGCCACGAGGATGAGGGTGGTGACCCATAGGGCCGTGCCGACGGTCTGGAAGGCGTAGCGGACGGCCGCGACGGCATCGTCACCCCGCTGGATGCGGGCTCGCCGATATTTGCTCAGGAAATGTACCGTCGCGTCGACGATGATCCCCAAGGACGTTGCCGCAACAACAGAGGATGACAGGTTAACTTGGCCGACCAGCACGGCCCAGATACCAAACGCCATGATCGGCGGAACGAGGTTGGGGATCAGGCTGACCATACCGAGCCGTACGCTGCGCAGGGCAAACAACAGCAGGGCGGAGATCAAGACCAAAGCGAGACTGGTGCCGATCAACATGCCTTCGATGTTTCGTTGTGAGATGAAGGAGAACATCACGAAGGAGCCGGTCGCCTTAGCGTTTTTCGCGGCCGGAAAATTGTCAGCGAGCCAAGTTTCCGCCCGGTTCTGCAGGTCGCGGCTTTCCCGGGTCGATACATCCTTGAGCGTCGCGATCAACTGTGTCGCCGACTTGTCGACATTGATCTGGTTGTTGAGATCGAGGCCGTAGGGCAGGGACATCTCGAACAGCAGCAGATATTGGGCTGCCAGCTCCCGGTTTTCCGGTAATTTGTACCAAGGCTCTTGGTCGGCATGCAGGTTCTTGTTCAACCGTTTTTGCACGTCCGACATGGTTTGAACATGAACCACCTCAGGCTGATCGCGCAGCCAGTTGGTGAATTTACCCAATCCCGCCAAGTACTCCGGCTGGTTGATATTTTGGCTGCCGTCCGCGGTGATGGAGTATTGATGTTGATAGATGCCGGACAGATTTTTGATTGCAAAATCCGTGTCGGTTCTGAATTGAACGGACTTGTCGAAATAATTGACGAACTGGTCGTTCAATTCGATCCGCGGCACCATGACGGCGAGGAGGATGACGACGGCGGACACCCCCCACAACAGAGATTTTTGCCGGGCAATGACGAAATCGGCGAGCAGCGCCATATACCCCTGGGCGCCGGTCGGCCGCGCCGTAGGGTTGGCGATGGCCTTAACCCGGTAAGGCAAAATCGAAACCAACGCCGGCAGGAACAGGATCGAATAGGCCCAGGCAGCGGCGGTGCCGACCGCTGTCATATTTCCGAGATCCCGGAACGGCGGTGCATCGCTGAAATTAAGTGACAGGAAGCCAATGATTGTCGTGAGACTGGTCAGGAACACCGGCTGAAAATTCACTCGGAGGCTTTCGATTATGGCGTCGTGCTTCGAGGCACCTAGCCTCATCTGTTGCCGCATCGTGATCAGGATATGAACGCTGTCGGCGATGGCGATTGTCAGAATGATGGTGGGTGCCGTTGCCGAAGGAGGCGTCAGCTGTATGCCCGTTAGCCCCGCGAAGCCCATTGCGGTCGCGGCTGAGAGGCCAATCACTAGCATGGTGGAAATGGTGCCGGTTACTGATCGCAGAAGCAGAATCATCGCAATCATAAGCACGCCGTACATCAAGGGGATGAGCGAGCTCATATCGTCGATGCTTGCCTCAAAGAAGGCATTGCTCAACGGTGCGATGCCAGTATGGACGATATCAAGGTCGGGAAAGTCGGCTTTGATGCGGGTGATTAGTGCACGCGTCGCGTTGACGGCGTCGGGGACCTCTTCCAAACTCTTTTGAGGCAGGGTGAGCGTGATGTTGATGGCGGTCGTGGTTCCGTTCTCAGAGATCAGCCGATGCAGGATCAAAGGATCGGAAAGTGTTACTCTCTTTGCCCGTGAGATGTCCTCGGCTGTGATCCCGCGTCTCTTGGGAATGAGATCAACGACGATCAGATCGTCGTCTTCGGCATAGCTGTGCTGATAGTTGGAGATCGAATCGACCCGTGTTGCATAAGGAATTTTCCAGGATTCCGCCGTCAGCCGGCGCACGGCGTCGAGAGAGCTTTCCGTGAAGATGTCGCCGGTCTTGGGTTTTACGACAATCAGGATGTTATCGGCTTTGGTGTAGACGTCTTGCAGTGCCTCGAACGCAGCCAATTGCGGATTTTCGGAGCTAAAGAACACCCTGTAATCGTTGGAAAAAGTCAGAAATCGGGCGCCTGAGGCGATGCCGACTGCAACAATGACCGACGCTAGAATTACCCACCAGCGTTGGGCGATTACCCATTCGGCAAAAGCGACAACTTTCAAGTCGAAGGGCGTTGAAGATCCGTTTGCGTCCTTTTTATTTCTTATCGTCTCGGTCATCCGGTATTCTCCGCAGATAGGAGCGACCTTGCTTTCGCCGCCCGATAGGGGGTAAACTATACTGACTAGTTTACCTATACTACACGGTGTAGTTTACCTCTAAGCGGGGAGTCAATAGGAAATGTTTTATGCCGGATGATATAGCGGATAACGTTACTCTGAATCCGAAGCGCCGGGCGATCATTGATGCCGCGACCGAATTGTTTATGGAGCGGGGCTTTGGCGATGTCAGCATGGACACGATCGCGGCCCGTGCTGACGTGTCCAAGCGCACGGTCTATAGCCACTTCGAAAATAAAGAACATCTGTATGAAGGCATCATGTCGGAGGCTTGCGCCTGCCATATATACTCAACGCTGCTTACGGAAGATGTGATTTCGACGATGCCGGTCCGCGAATTCATGACCGCAATGGGGCGGGATTTTCTTACGGCCATCGTGCGATCGGATAGCATTGCGCTTTACCGGGCGCTGGTGTGCCAAGCAGAGAAATTTCCAGAGCTCGGCAAAAAGTTCTATGAGTTCGGCCCGATACATACGACCAAAGGATTGGCCGAATATCTGGCGCTGCAAGTCGAGAAGAAGACCCTCGATATCAAGGACCCAATGATCGCCGCACAGCAATTTTTGTCGATGATCGCGATGACGCTGATTATGGAAATGGCGACCGGTGCCCGAGATTCCTATTCGGATAAGGAGATTTCGACCCACGTCGATAGTACCGTCGATATGTTTTTTAAGGCTTACGGCGTTTAGCCACTGAGGTCTGGGTTAAGCATGCCTCTCTCCCGTTGATAGATTAGGCAATAGCCGGGCTTGATAATGGGCCTGCTGGTTCATAGGTTACCGGCACATCATTCAGGGAGATAAGGTTTATGGCGGGTAAGTTGGACGGAAAGGTCGCATTGGTGACCGGTGCGGGTTCTGGGCTGGGTAAGGCGACGGCGGAGCACCTTGGGGCGGAAGGCGCGAAAGTCGCGGTGACGGATATTAATTTACAGACTGCTCAATCCACGGCCGATGCGATTAACAGCGCCGGCGGCGAAGCGATCGCAGTTGGGCACGACGTGACCAACGAGACGGAATGGCAGGATGCGGTTTCCAAAACCGTCTCCGAACTCGGCGGGCTCAATATTCTCGTCAATAATGCCGGCATCAGCCTGCATGGCGATACTGAGACGACGGACGT
>JAQCKY010000045.1 GCA_027592155.1 Pseudomonadota bacterium | reverse complement strand
TTTTGGACTCGGTATGTTGCCAGAACTGATAAATTCCGAGGATAAAAATCGCGGCTGTTGCCGCAAGAATGACGACGAGTTTTAAGTTCAGGATGAACGACTCGACCGAAGAGACATACTTGCCGAGAGCGATGATGGCTAGGAATGTTACCAGCGTGGCGCCGACGGGTTTCCATTGTTGAGCTTTGGAGAAAAAGATCGAGTTTGCAGAATCTTGAAACAATACCATGGCTTCGGAATGTGTCGCCTCGTCGAGCCTGGAGGGAACGACCCCGGGCTCTTCGGAGTCCTCTATATCTCTATCTTTATCGGCCACAACCTGCCTCCTCTATCCGTTTGACGCAGAAACCCCAGCCTTGCCGCACGCGAATGAGGGATTTACGATCCCTCATCCGATTGGAAATCACCCGATGAGACGCCCAAAATTATGAAAAAAGTGATAAGCGGACCTGGCGATTGGCGAGGGCCGGAAATAGAAGGTTCTGAGGCCTGGATCTATCGATTAACCGATACCGACATCTCCGAGATCGATACAGCGTTGCGTTTTGCAGAAGGAGCGGGGGTAACTTTAGACGCCCTTGATCGGGAGTCTTTCCCGCTTCCGACTTTTGCCGTCCGCATCGAGCAGATGCTGGAAGAGCTCGAAAATGGGCTTGGGCTATATCTTTTTCGCGGATTTCCGACCGATGCCTATTCCAAAGAACAGCTCCGGTTCATCTACTGGGGGATTGGGCTGTACAGCGGATCGGCGGTGTCTCAGAGCAAACGGGGTGATGTTCTGGGCGACGTGCGCGATTTGGACACACCCCGGGACGGGCCGGAGTTTCGCGGTTATACCTCGAGCGGGGAGCTTACCTATCATGTGGATGCGGCGGATGCGACGGCGCTGTTCTGCCTACATCCCGCGAAATCGGGCGGGCTGAGCCGGATCGCGTCGATGGTGGCGATCCATAACGAGATTTTGGTAACGCGTCCGGACCTGCTTGAAGTTCTCTACGAAGACTATCCCTGGGGGCGGCAGGGCAACGAACTGCCAGGGCAGTCTCCCTTTTATACGCAACCGATCTTTGGTATTCGGGTTGGGGAAAATGGAGAGGAACGCTTCGCGGCGCGCTATACCCGCACTCATATCCGCACCGCTGAACTCAGTCCCGATGCGCCGAACCTGAGCTCTATTCAGGCCGAGGCGCTGGACCTTATCGATGCTATTGCAGCCCGGCCGGAATTTCATCTGACGATGATGTTTGAGCCAGGAGACATCCAGTTTCTCAATAATCATCTGACGGTGCACACCCGTACCGAGTTTGAAGATTTTCCGGAGCCTGAGCGGAAACGTCACCTGCTGCGGCTGTGGTTCTCGCCGCCCAATAGTCATGCGCTGCCGGACGGGTTTAAACCCTTCTTTGGCGATATCAGTGCGGGGGCGGTGCGCGGCGGTTTCCAGGGGCACGGGCCGGAACGCTTGTTCGAGACAAACTAAGGGGGCGTTAAACGATGGCCTTATGGGTTCTCATCGTCTGTATTGTGGTCTTTCTGGCTGTCCATCTAATTCCGATGAACCCCAGCTTGCGGGCCGCGGTGGCCGGAAAGATCGGCGAGCGTCCTTACATGGCGATTTTTTCCCTGCTGTCTTTGGCCGGGTTCTTTGGAGGGATCGTGATCTATCGATCCGTGGATCATATCGCCCTCTGGCCAAGCCCGCCGGAAGCGCGCTGGGTGACAATGGTCCTAATGTTCCTGTCATTTGTCTTTTTCGCCGCCGCCAAGGGCGCGCCCTGGATCAATCGCATTGTCCGCCACCCGATGTTATGGGGGATGGGCCTGTTCGGCGCGGCTCATCTCATTTCGAATGGCGAGGTTCCCGGCGTGGTCCTTTTTGGTGGATTGGCGTTGTTCGGCTTCGGCTGGCAAATCCTCACCGACCGTCGCGATGCGGTTGCCGATCCGGAGGCCTGGGCGGAGATCCAGCGTACGACCAGCAACATCCCCTTCGCGAAATGGTCGGCTTTGGGCGATGGCGCGCCCCGCGTTACCCTGTGTCCGCTGTTGGCGGGGCTGGTTCTCTTTGCACTGTTCGTCTGGTTCCACCCTACGCTGTTCGGGATGCCGGTGATCCAGCCTTAGCCGGGTTCAGGTTTCCAAACAAACCAGATACCCCTCGATGGAATTGTCGAATTCTTGCCGAATAATCACTTCCTCTAGATGTGCCTGTGTAAAACCGAAACGATTGGCCAAGTCTTCGATATAGGCTCGGGAATGTTTGTATCGGCCGGACAGCGATATCTCGAAGGATCCAACTCCCAATTTTTCGATAGAAAAGGCGAATAGGCCGCCAGGCCGGAGTACCCGCGCGACTTGCCGGAAAACGTCGGTGAGCGCACCGACATAGACGAAGACATCGGCCGCCGTGATAAGGTCGAAAGATCGGCTTGCCGCGCTGTTTAAATACGTCAAGACGTCGCTCTCCGAGAGTTCGGTGTAAATACCCTTTTGGTCAGCGATTTCGAGCATGTTGGGTGACAGATCGACGCCCACCAATTCGTCAGTGTAGGGGGCAAGATGTTTACCGACCAAACCGGTACCGCATCCGAGATCCAATAGTCGTGCGAAGCGCTGAAGTTTATCGGGGCGGCCCGCCAGGTTGGATTTTATCGTGGTCTCCAAGGTTTCAGGAAGGCGGTAGTCCAGGGTGCCGGTGAGATGGCTTTCAAAGTTCCGAGCTTAACCGTCGAACAATGACTGGACGTAGCCGTCGGGTGGAGCGTCGGCGGTCTCGCCGTCAATGCTAGCAATCATATGCACGGCGTCGGGGTTGTGGGGATCAATCTCCAAGGTCTTTTGGTAAGCGTTTCGGGCGCCGGATAGGTCTTCGATATTGAGCAACACAGAACCGAGGCTGGACCAGGACTGGGCATTGCCGGGGTCGAGCCGAAGGGCTTCACGGTAACCCTCCGCGGCCGCACGATGTTGTCCCTGATGCCGATGGATGCTGGCCATATTGTGCCGTGCCGGGGCGAATTTCGGCGCTAGTGTGATGGCCTTGCCGCAGGCCACAGCCGCGTCCGCGTAACGTCCTGCTTCCATATAGAGTTTTGCAAGATTGGAGTAGAGGATCTCGGATTTGGGCTCGATTGATATCGCCGTTTGATAGGCGCGCTCCGCCTCTTCGAATTTCCTAAGCGCGGTTCGTACCAAGCCGAGATTGGCGTGAGCGGCCATTAGACCTGGGGAAAGTGTTATGCCTTGCTCCAACGCAGTTTCGGCTTCTTCCAGTCGGTGCAAGTTCTGAAGCTCGATCCCCAACTCAGTATGAATTTCGCCGATTCTGCTATCGAGATCGATAGCGTTGCGAAAATAGAAAATCGCGTTTACCGAATCCCCTAATGCTGCGGCCGATTTGCCGGCGATCCGTTGGACCATCACGCTCGCCGTGCCGCCGGCTATAACGTCTCGGCAGAAGGAGAGACATGCCGCGTACTTACCGGACTGAAATAGGCTTATGGCGTCTTTATCGACACTTATATTTTCCGTTGAGCCGCCGGCCATCTTTTTGTCACCCTGGCATCGTATCCGATTGCACAATCAGGCTTTTAACCCGGGACAATTGTGATCCATTGCCAGCCGCCGGTGCAAGTCTTTTGTCGTCACGATCCTCTGACTCTGCCACATGGGATAGTTAGGGGCGTTCTCTCCGGCGGAACCCCAATAATCATTATGTCGAGGCCCCATCGCCGAGCCTGTCGACAGAGAAACCCTTTAGGGGCTTATCCCCACAGCTCCTTGGTCGCCAGTGCCGCGCCTTCGGCGAGGGCTTCGAGCTTAGCCCACATTACGGTGGGATGGACGCGTTGGTGGAAGGGGCCTTGGGCAAAGCCGCAATCGGTGCTGGCCAGGACGTTCTCGCGGCCGACCAGTTTGGCCAGACGGACGATGCGCTCCGAAACCAGTTCGGGGTGTTCGACAATATTGGTGGCGTGGCTGATGACGCCGGGAACCAGGACCTTGCCGTCGGGCAGTTTGACGTCTTCCCAGACCCGCCATTCATGTTCGTGGCGCGGATTGGCGCCCTCGATCACATAAGCGCCGGCGTTGACCGATAAGACAAGATCGGCGATGTCGCGAAGCGGCACGTCGGTCGTGTGGGGGCCGGGCCAGCTTCCCCAGCACACGTGGTAGCGGATCATCTCGGCGGGGATGCCTTTGATGGCGTGATTGAGCGCTTCCATATGCATGGCCAACCAGGCAAGGAACTCCTCTTTGGTCGCGGTGGGCAGCATCCTGTCATAGGTGACGGCAGCACGGGCATCGTCGATTTGCACGAGAATTCCGGCATCGGTGATGGTCTTGTATTCGGTCCGCATGGCCTCGGCGAGGGCGAAGACGCATTCTTCGTTGGTTTTGTAGTATTCATTGCGGCGGTCGGGAATGGCGCTAGCGGGTGCGGCGACGGGCAAGAAGGCCTCGGTGACCGGGACGGCCTTAATCGCGTCTTTTAGATTGTCGATATCCCGCTGCAGTTCGGCCTGACCGGTGTAAGTGATTGGGCCGACGCAATAGGACTCTGCTTTGACCGCCCCTCCGTCGCTGCGGGCGTCCTTGGCGTCTTCGGCATCCATCTCTGCGTAGAATTCGGCGAAACGTTCCCGGTCCGCGCCCTTGGCATAGGGATCGGGTTCATCGTCGGCCAGGAAACGCCGCTCGAACCCATCCAGCCGTTCGATAACATATTGGGACCAACTGATGCCTTTGCCGAACTCGCCGTCGCTGACCACGTCGACGCCGGCCGCTGCCTGTTGGCGGACAATCTCCGCGACGCATTTGGTCAGGCTTTTGTTATGGGCATCGGCGTCGTAGTCATCACCCCGTTTGGCCAACAGATGTTGTTTGATTTCGTCGGGGCGGATCAGGCTGCCGACATGGGTTGTGAGGATACGGTCTTCGCTGCGCTTCATGGTTTAGCCCCTGGAGAGTTCGGTTTTTAAATTACTTGATCGATAAAGTAATTTATGGGAACGCCGTGCGCAAACGGCGGCGCGCGAGTCAATTATGCATGTGAGATTTGGCGGCTTTACCGACGGTCTTTGTAGCTGCGACAAACTTGCCGTCTACCATGAGGTCCCGATGGTCGTTGGCGTTCAAGGTGACCTTGACGTTGGCACCGTCAGTGGGCAGGGAGCCGAGGTGGAACCAGGGGCCATAAACTCGAGAGATTTTCTTGTCGTTTACATAAATATGCGCATGCCCCTCGCCGGGAATATGTTTGCCACTCGCATGCTCGGGCGCGAATTTGAAGTTCCCTGTTTTAATATGAACATTCCAGCCGCCGACCGCATCTTTGGTCACCGATATGGAGACCGACGGCGCATTCGGGCCGGCAGGAATCATGATGGGCTTGGCGTGCTCCCCATGAGCAGAACCATGAGCGTTACCGTGTTTATGAGATTGAGCCTCTGCAGGCCCTGTGCCGTGGAAAATCAGCACTGCTGCCGTCAGGAAAAAAAGTTTCAAAAATATCGTCTTCATTGCGGCCTCCATCACGTCGCCCCCCTCATCCGAACCTAGGTTCAAAACTTCAACAAAAATAGGCAAGCCCGGCTCGTTGCGCTACTCCAAAGAAGCCGATTATCGAAAAATTGAACGCGCTTATTCGCCGTCCAGCGCCGGGGAAATTAGGGGGCGCCAGTCGCTGGATTGTTCAAGCGATGCGCCGGTGCGATTTTGCAGTTCCTCGAAGGAGATTGTTTCGAGATGTTCGGTGACGCTCAACCCCCTGTCCGTGACGTCGATTACCGCGAGGTCCGTAAAGATGCGGTCGACACAGGCGAGGCCCGTCAACGGCAGGCTGCAACGTTCGACGATCTTGGGAGCGCCGTCGCGGGCATTGTGTTCCGTAAGGACAAACACCCGCTTGGCGCCAACCGCCAAATCCATGGCGCCGCCGACCGTCGGGATGCGTTTGCCGTCGCCGAGGTCCCAATTGGCAAGGTCGCCGTTCGCGCTAACCTGGAAGGCGCCGAGGGCGCAGATGTCGATATGGCCGCCGCGGATCATCGCAAAAGAATCGGCATGATGAAAGAAACTGCCGCCGGGCAGCAACGTGGTCGGCCGGGTACCCGCATTGATCAGTTCCCAATCCTCCTCGTCCTCCGCCGCCGGCGGTCCCATGCCGAGCAGGCCGTTTTCGCTGTGGAAGACGACCTCTTTGTCGGCGGGAATATGGTTGGGAATGCCGAGGGGCAGGCCGACACCCAGATTGACGGTTGCGCCCTCGTGAATGTCCTGTGCCGCGCGCCAGGCGATTTGGGATCGGGATAAGCCGCCGGTCATGACAGATCCTGAGCGGTAAAGGGAGTTTCGATCACGACGATCCGGTCGACGAAGATACCCGGTGTAACGACCAGTTCCGGATCGATACCCCCGAGTTCGACGATCTCTTCGACCTGGACGATTGTCGTTTTTGCCGCCATTGCCATGATCGGATTAAAGTTCCGGCAGGCCTTGGCATATACCAGGTTTCCCCAACGGTCGGCCCGTTTTGCCTTGATCAGGGCGATATCGGCTTTGATCGCGGTCTCGAACACATGAAGCGCGCCGGAAAATTCCCGGGTTTCTTTCCCCTCTCCCAACGGCGTGCCGGCACTGGTTTTCGTGAAGAAGCCTGGAATGCCGGCGCCGGCTGCCCGAATCCGCTCCGCTAAGGTCCCCTGGGGCACAATCTCAAGCGCAACATCGGCCGTCGGTGTGCCGGGATCGAAGAGTTTCGCGTGGGGTGCGCAGGGGAAAGAGGCGATGTAGGTCGAGACGGCGCCGCTGTCGATGAGTTTGCCGTGCCCGATCCGTTCAGAGATCGCGCCGTTGCCGACCAGGGTGAGATTTTTAAGGTGCAGGCCCGACAATGCATGCAACAAATCGTTGGGGACGCCCGCATCGCCAAACCCGCCGGCCAAGATGACCGCACCGTCGTCGAGGCCATCTAAGGCGGCAGCCATATCCTGGACTTGTTTATTGATCATGCTACAGATGCTTGAAGGTGTTCACTGCCGATCGGAAATCATTGAGGCCTAGCTGTTCGCGGATATCTTCGGTTATTTTCAGGACCATGGCGTCAACCGGAATGCCGCAACCGTTGGCGATGCGGTCATTCTTGGAGAAATTGGCGGCGATGGCGGATGCCGCCGAAACCGCTTGCGGGCCGATGGCTTCGGCGACAGCGGTCCGGGCCTTATCCAGCGCGGCGCGGTCGGTGCCGATGATCGCTTCGGAAAAGGCCAGCAGCTCGGCGCCGCCGGGGACGCCGACATCCAGCGATGGATTGATCAGGGCTTCCAGGTTGATGTTCAGGTCGGTGTTACGTCCACTCTCACGGAGGAACCGGGCATGACCGGAAGTTCAGTAAAAGCACTCATTGAGCGCCGATACCCTTCCGGCAACGATCTCAACCTGTGAACGGGTGAACCCGTCGTGATGTTCATATTGCGGTTCGAGGATCTTGTTCAGCGGCAGATACTGTGCTTCTTCCATTTCCAAATGCAGGCGCATTTCCTCGGGCACCAAACTCAAGCCCCGGACGATGTAGGGCTTGGGATGGCCGCCATAAATCTCCATGGCAAGGTCGCCGCCCTCGGGCGGGTTCGGTACCGTCGGCGGCCAAGCCTGTTCCTGGATTGCTTCCACCGGGCGCTTTCGGGACGGGGTACCCGGTTGAGCGGCGGGCAGGGGGCGTAAGGGTACGCCGATGCCGCGCGCGAAGATGTCCAGGTCGGTGCTGCGAGAAACCAGGCCGACCATCTCGACATACTCTTCCGGGCTCAGCCCGTCGCCGATGGCGTCGTTATAGAATTCTTCATCGACATCCTTGGGCGAGACGGCGAGCCGGCCGATCACTCGCTTGGCAACCTCTGGCAGCTCAATGTCTGATGATGCACCGCCATCCGCCGGCGCCTCGAGAAGCCTGGCTTCAATACCGGCTTTCCGTGCCTCGGCGATCACGGCCAGGCGTTGGGTGCCAGTGCCCCAGGTTCCGGGCGCCGTCATGTTGGCGAGCTGGGAGTCGTGGACGGCATCCAGGTCCGCGCGGACTGGATACTTGGAATCTCCGTAAAAGCTCATGTGCGCTCCTTAGGTTTCGTCTTTGTCCAAATTGGACAAGAATCCCCCGGCTTTGTCCAACACCGGCGACCAATTTGTCACCTTTTGCTCAGACCCGCATTTACCAGCGATTGGCGATCGTCAATCGGATGTTGCGGGTTGGCGCAGTTCTGGGTCAGGACCCCATTCTCTAAAGTAAATCCGGGAGCGCTTTCAAGAGAGCCTTGCCGTACTCGCGCGCTTTCTCGATATCGCCCCTGTCGGCACAAATCGACGAGTCCAAAGGTCGGGTTGCGCCGGTCATATTCCAAGAGTATCGACATCCCATCGTCGAGGCGGCCGGCATACCGGTAGGCATGGCCAAGCACGCCGTAATACCACCCCGGGTCCAAGGGATTGAGAGCCATGGCGAGGTTGGCTACACGGATGCCTTGGGAAGGTGCGACAAACATCATATAAATTGTACGGATTTGCGGGCGTTCGCCGGTAATTTTTTGATTTCAACCGGGGCGAACGAATTTGCCGGCCGTTATACCAATTGCCATTTCGATCTGCCGATGCGCAACTGCACAATCGCGCGGGACGGTGGAGAGATCGTGCGGGCCGGAAAATTGCAGGAGCCTCTAGTGTAATGGGATTGCGAGAACTAACGTCGCATTGGGTCGAAGGGACCCCTCGACTCGGATTTAATGAAATCGGTGCCGGCCCGCCCGTGGTTTTTTTGCATGGCATCGGCGGGAACCGGATGAGCTGGACAGATCAGCAAATGGCGGTATCCGATATGTGCACCGCGATCTCCTGGGATGCGCGGGGGTACGGTCAATCGGACGACTACCGGGGTCCCCTCGATTTTAGTGATTTCGGCGATGATCTTGCCCGGTTGCTGGATGCGCGAGGGATCGGCAAAGCCCACCTGGTTGGTTTGTCGATGGGCGCGCGTATTTTGATGGATTTCTTCCCCCGGTATCGGGATCGCGTGGCGACATTGACCTTGTGCGATTGTTTTTTCAGTTACGCCACGGCTCTTAGTCCCGAGAAGCAGCGGGAATTCGTCGAACTTCGTCAAAAGCCTCTGAAAGAAGGGAAGTCGCCGGTCGATCTCGCACCGGCTTTGATTGACTCGCTGGTCGGACCCAATTGCTCCGAGGCGGCCCGCGACCTCCTCTATCAGAGCCTCGTCGATATTCATGTCGAGTCTTACCTCAAGACCATCGAGGCGAGCATTACCTATGACGCAAGCGGCAGCCTTGAGGATTTTGACGCGCCGGTGCAGCTGATATTTGGGGAGCATGACAAACTGACGCCGCCGTCAATCGGCGAAACCATGCTGGAGAAAATTCCCGACGCCCAAATGGCGGTCATTGAAGATGCCGGTCATCTCAGCAACATGGAACAGCCGAACGCGTTCAACACAATAATCATCGCCTTTTTACGACGGCATCTGGGGCGCGCCACTTTCACCTAAAAGGAGGAATTATGCTCTTTGCGATTTATATGCTGGATAAACCGGATAGCGCCGACCTGCGAAAGGCCACCGGCCGTGCGCACGGCGAGTACATGGCGGCGCATGAGGAAGGTATGCGGATGGGCGGGCCGCTTTACGCCGCTGACCACAAAACGATGATCGGCA
>JAQCKY010000044.1 GCA_027592155.1 Pseudomonadota bacterium | reverse complement strand
AGGGTGCCGGTGACCATCTCTTTGACGTACGGCCCGCCGCGATTAACCGCAGTTCCCGGGCCATGATTTTTCGCCACAGAATAAGCGCATTGTCGGACCGCCCAAGCCGTTCATTGGTTCGGTCGGCGATTCGTCCCTGACCGGCCTGAACCGCGATGTCTTGAAGGATTGCCAGGTCGGGGTGCTGCACGTCCTGGAAATATCCCTTGCCGGCCATTAAATCGACGGCGACGTCGAGCGCCGGCCGCGATTCGCCAATCGTCTTCCAAAATTCGGCGCGTTTTTCCCGGAATTCATCGGCTTCTTTCCCGGTGACTTTGACATGGCTGGTGATCAACCATAGGTGATTTTCATCATCGATCGGCGTGAAGCTGAAATAGATTTCGGCCCAGCCGCCGATGCCGTCCATTCCCATGGAGGGCGGCACGATGACTCGTGTGCAATTGGGCGCGTAATGAAGCGTATGGCGAACGCCGCCGTGGGAGCGCGTGCCCTTCCGCAGCATACCCCAATCGGTTTCCTCGGCTGAGATCAGCGGCAGGTCATGCATCGCGGCGTGGGTGCCGCCGTCCCGATGCACAAAACTGACATGGACCTCATCCATACTGTTCTCGAAGGCCTGAAGGTAATTGCAAGGGACGACCTCGGTCTTCCAGGCATCGATGATGCCGTCCTCTTCGGGGGCGGGGAAGGGGGGAAAGGCCGGCGGTTCACCTTCGCCGAAATAGGCGAATATCTGCCCCATATGTTCCTCGGTCGGATAGGTCGCGATTTGGACCTTGCGGGCGAAGCCGGCTTCCTCGGCCGGCTGTTCGGTGCACTGGCCGGAGCAATCGAACTTCCAGCCGTGATAGACGCAGCGGATTTCCTCGCCCTCGACCCAGCCAAGATGCATCTGCGCGCCGCGATGGGGACATCGATAGGCGATGACCTGGGCTTTACCGGATTCGCCCCGATAAAGGGCGTAATCCTCTCCCATAATGCGGATCGGTTTGGCGCGCCCGGCCGGCAGGTCTTCGGCCCGGTCAACGGCAACCCAGAACTGGCGCATGAATTTGCCGCCGGGTGTGCCCGGCATCGTCGTCGCCAGATCGACATCACCGGTGATATCATCTTCGGTTGTTTTAAGTTCTCCGTCTAAAGCCATTTTCGCGTCTCCCCGCTCGAAACCGCCGTTTCCAGGCAAGTTTATAGCCGATTAATACATAAGAATGCCCAGATGGCGACATGTTCCTCGTCTGTTGAGGAAGGCGATATCTCTTCCAATACATATTTTGCGAATTTGGCTTTGGAATCGGTGATTTTATCCTCTAGCGTTGTCGCCGACGGGTAAAATCTTAGCCATGGGAGAACGCAAAATGGACGGAACCAACACAGGGACGAAGAGCGTTGCAGAGGCTTATCTGCAGGCACTTGCTGACCGCGGCATCAAATATGTTTTTGCAAACGGGGGTACCGATTTTGCCCCGGTGATCGAGGGGCTGTCCCGCTCCAACGAATCCGGCGGCCGTGCCCCGGAATTCATGGTCGTGCCTCACGAAAATGTCGCCGTTGCGATGGCGAACGGTTATTACGAGGTCACCGAACAAATGGCCGCCGTCATGGTTCACGTCACCGTCGGCACCGCCAATGCACTCTGCGGGCTGATGAACGCCTCCCGGGAAAACGTTCCGATGCTGCTGGCGGCGGGGCGGACACCGATCACCGAGACAGGGCATCCGGCATCCCGCAACGGCTCAATCCATTGGGGCCAGGAATCCTTCGACCAGGGCGGCATGGTCCGCGAATATGTCAAATGGGATTATGAACTCCGCGCCCGCCAACCGGTCGACACCATCGTCGGTCGGGCATTGGACGTCGCCATGAGCGCGCCTCGCGGCCCCGTTTACATGACCCTACCGCGCGAGGTTTTGGCCGGCGATGTGGTGGATACCGGCCCCGGCCCAAGAGAGCGGGAGCTCGGCAATCTGCCGGCGGCGCCGTCGGGCGATGCCATCGAAAAGGCTGCCGACATGATTGCGGCTGCCGAGAACGTTCTGATTGTTGCCGGGCAACCGGGGCAAAGCCGGGCCGGCTGGCAGGCGCTTTCCGCGCTTGCCGAAAACCACGCCATTGCCGTGACGCAACCGACCCGCCCGAACTTGCCCGCCAGTCATCCCATGAACCTGTCGATGCCGACGGCGCAGAATTTGGAATGGGCGGATGTCGTGCTGGTGATCGACGCGCCGGTGCCGTGGATGCCTTCTCAGGCCGCACCGCAGAGCAATGCCAAGATCATCCACATGGCAACCGACCCTAATTTTTCTCGCCTCCCTCACCGGGGCTACGAAAGCGATCTTCTGATCGCGGGCGATGCCGCTTTGGGGATGCGCATGTTGAACGATGCTTTGTCCACGAAACTGAAAGGCAAGAGCAAGGCTGTCGATAAGCGCCGCGCGGCGATCAAGGAAATGCGCGACGCCCTCGACGCTCACCGCGCCAAGCGGATTGAAGAGACCAAATCGGCCTTTCCGATCCACCCGGTGTGGGCGGCTCATTGCCTGAATGAAGTTAAAAATCGGGATGCCGTTGTCATGAACGAGTTGGGCGTACCGGCGCCGTTCCTGAAGATGGAAGAGCCCAATTGCTCGACGGGCGGCGGCGGTGCCGGCGGTCTGGGCCGCGGGCTAGGGGCGGCCTTGGGTGCGAAACTGGGGGCGCCGGAGAAACAGGTCATCGCGGCGGTCGGTGATGGCTCCTATATGTTCGGCGTACCGATCGCGGCACATTTTGTCGGCCGGTCCCAGAGCCTGCCGACCTTGACCATGGTTTCAAACAACGCCGTCTGGCTGGCCGTGCGGGGCTCGACCCTCAGCGTTTATCCGGAAGGCAGTGCCTCCAAGGCCAACGCGATGCCGGTAACCGAACTGACCCCCAGCCCCGATTTCGAAAAAGCGATCGAAAGCTGCGGCGGTTATGGCGAGAAGGTTGAAAACCCGGACGATTTGATTCCGGCCTTGGAGCGCAGCTTACAGCATGTCCAGGACGGCACCCAGGCCCTCCTCAACGTCGCCATGCAGCCCGCGCGGGGATAATCCCTTACGGCGTTAGTGGGTCCGGATAAACTCCAACAAATCCGGGCCCAAGGACTCGTCCTTGGTATTGATATGCTGGACGATCGAAATATGGTTGTGTCCCATGACCTGTTTCACCGTCGGCATCATACCGTCCCGTTCATAGAGCGCGTTGATCAACACATGGTTCTGCTTTTGGATGGCGGGCATATCCAGTTCCGCATAGGCGATAAACAGCGGAATTTTGCGGCCATCGATCGTTTTGATCACGGACATACCGGGATATTTTGATCGGTCCTCGCCGAAATAGGCCCCACTGCGCGGCCCCATAAGACGCGTATCGTAGCTCGGGCCTGAAACCAGGATCGCCCCGGCGACACCGTCGGCTCCCTTCACCTGATGATCCTCAAAAAACACGTAACTTGCGACATGCCCGGTCCCGGCGGAATTTCCCATCAGGAATATCTTATCGATGTTGCCGCCATGTTTATCGGGGTTGGCCCGTATCCACCCGATCAGGCGGGCAATATCTTGCGCGCCGGCAGGCCATTTAACCGCCGGAGCCAGCCGATAGTTTATGGTGATCCCAACCATGTCGTGGCGGGCAAAATAAATGCCGATATTACCGGACCCTCGTTTGTCACCGCGCACATAGCCGCCGCCATGCAGGAAGACGACAATCGGGCGCGCCGTCGCAGAGGCCGACTCCGATTGAAATAAATCGAGCCGATGCCGCTCGTGGGGGCCATAGACAAGGTCCTTGCTGATTTTGACCCCATCTTTGGGCGCTTTCTCATGTAGCGGACGGTATAACGCCCCCGTCGTTCGAATGATCTCCGGGCTCAGCCGCGGTCCCATCTCTCTAATTTTCTTGGCCACTTCCGGGGGATTGGCGGACATCTGCGCCGTCGCAGGTTGGGCGAGTACGAATACAACGCTCGCCGCGATGGCGGCGCTCAACATGACTTTCATCATAACTTCACCTCGTTGTTTGGCGGACTGCTTTCAGCAGTCCGTTCCTAAATTATAGGATCACCTAAACGTCTGCCAACCGCGGCATGACCTCCGTCTGGAACAGCTCCAGCGAGTGCAGGGCGTCCGCCAAGGTCATGGTGCCGAAAAAGAGATAGGCGATCAGATAGTTAATGCCGATCTCTCTTGCTTGGGTTTCGAGCGCCTTGGCAACCGTATCGGGGCTGCCGACGATCGCCATGCCTTTTTGCTGCCAGCTCTCCAGATCCACGTCGCGGTGAATATTGTTGCGCGCAGTAAAATCGGTATCGCCGACGCGATTGCGTATCCAGTTGAGGCTGCCGGCGTGGAACTCCATGGCCGGTTTGGCGATCTTCACCGCCGCCTCATCGGTCTCCGCGACCACGATATGGCGTAGTGTTCCGATGGCGACGCCACCATCGAATTCCGATTTGGAGTGCGCCGCTTTTCCGTGTTTGGCGAAGGCGGCCTTATAGAAGGCGACATTTTCCTTGGCCTTTTCGAGGGGGCCGTTGGAGGCGAAGTGAAGCCCCCGCTCGCCGGCCCAGGTCGATCCGGTTTCGTTGGACGAGCCGTACCAGACGGGCGGATAGGGTGTCTGCAACGGCCGCAAGGGCATCGGAACATCTTCGTAGTTGAAATATTTGCTCTCATAACTGAATTCGTCGTCTGACAACGCAGCCTGGAGGCATTTATAGGCGTCAAAGAATATTTCCCGGGATTCTTTCGCATCTACATTGTGGAAGTTGAGCTCATAGGGTGAAACACCGCGCCCGACGCCCAACTCGAACCGGCCGTTGCTGAGATGGTCCAGCATGCAGATCTCTTCAGCCAGTTTGAGGGGCGTATACAGGGTGAGCAGATAGACCAAGGGGCCGAGGCGAATGGTCTTGGTTGCCCGCGCTATGGCCCCCAAATAAACGCCCGGTGCCGGAACCATATTCAGAGGCGAGGAATGATGCTCCGCCACATGAAGGCAATAGGCACCGGCCTCTTCGGCGGCCTGCACAAACGCGATGCGTTCGTCGAATTGCGTCGAGAGCGTGCGGTCCGGTGAGCGTTCCAGGTGATCGAATATTCCGAATTTCATGTGCGCGTCTTCCTGTCTTCATGTGGTTTGGCCGTGCCGGCTTATAGAAGACAAGTTTAGCGTTCAATCGCCGCAACAAAAGCGCAATTGGCAATATGGCGTCAGGGAATTTCGAACGCGCGCCTGAAAACTTCGTATTTACCGCTGGGAAGACGGGGAATGTCTTCGACATAGTCGAACTCGAACCGGAAGTCATGGCCGAGCCCCTCATTGATGTAACCGGCAAAGCGAAGTTCTTCCGCCATCGTCATCGCGCGCCGGACGGCGAGTTTCGCTTGGATGGTTTCGACGGAAATTTGAACCAATTGGAATTGCCGGATCGGCAGTTCATGAAAAATCGCGGCGCCTGACAAGGTTGGCGTTACCTTTCGGCCATCCGGCAAGATCGCGAGATTACGCTCCCGCCCTGCGATGCGTTGGATCACGGGCAGCCCTCGCCCGCAAGGGCAAGGTTCTCCAAATGTCGCATAATCGCCAAGCTCGTAGCGGATCAGCGGGCTCGCGAAATTATTGAGCGATGTCACCACAACCCGCCCCATCGTACCGGGCGGGCAGGGGGCGCCGGCATCATCGATGATCTCGACCAAGCAATTTTCCGATTGGACGTGGTAATGGGCGGCGTCCGGGCATTGCAGCGCGATGAAACCGAGTTCTTCGCTTGAGTAAATATCGGATATCTTCGCTCCCCAGGCATCCCGGCAGAGCGCGCGGAGTTCATCGGAAACCATTTCACTCTGGGTGCAGGCCTGTTTGAGACGGCTTGGTTTCCGGCCGACAAGCACCGACTGGCGGATTAATTCTTCCAGCGTCGAGGGTCGGATTTGCAAATAATCCGGCTCTTCGTCGAGAACGAGATTCACGAGCTCGTCAATCGGTAAGCCATAACTGAACCCGACGGCCGGGCCGGTCTTGAATCCGACCGCCCAGCCATTGAAGTCCCGGCGCGTCTCGCCCGGCTTCATGGTCATGATCGCGACGTATTTGCCGCTGAGATCGCGCCGGTGCCACAAATGGTGGCGGAGGTTCATGGACCGGAAGAACAGCCCCGTCATGGCGCTCGATTTGACGGTGACGGGGCGGCCTGTCGAGCCCGACGTGCGCACATCGCGCATCGAAAGATGGCCGGCGGGAAGGGCGGTTGTCACCAATGCCGATCCCGCATCCACGATTTCGCTCCGTGTCAGGAGGGGTATATCGCGCAGAGTATCGAGGGAGAACTCAGCCGCGGGCAGCTTGGCGCTAGCCGACAAACGATCCCGGTAAAATGGAACTGTCGCCTGGGCGTGCCGGACCAGCGTATGAACCTGGCCGAGTTGATGGGCCATTAGCTTTTCTGGTTCCCACCATTCGCTTTCCTGGAGCCGTGCCTGCATCGCAAGGGGAAGAAGGGAATTGTCGGTCCCCGGGACCGCCGGCCAGGCCAATCCGCCCAAGCGGGGGGAGGTGGACGCGTTCTGTGCGGCGCCGGGTCGCCGCCGTGTCACCGTCGCCTTAACCATGAGAATCGATCACGCTTTTCGCTCGTCTTTAATCCGGTTCGCCTTGAATTCGGTTTTGGGCAGGGTGCCGGGTTCCACCACCTCGACGTCGACCCGAACTTCGCAACGAGTCCGGATTTCATCCGCGACAGCCTGAGCGACCGACTCGTTTTTATGCTCGATCCAGGCGGTCATGATATCGAGGCCGTCGCTATTGGTCGTCAGCACGATTTCATATTCATCGCCGACGCCGGGGATGGCACGGATCGCCTGTTCAATTTCGGTGGGATACATTTTGATGCCGCGCAGGTTAATCAGATCGTCGGCACGGCCGGAAAAGGCGCCGATGGCCCGGACGTGAGTTCGGCCGCAGTCGCATTTATCCGTTGTATAGGTGGTGTAGTCGCCGACGAGAAACCGCAATTGCGGCGACGCCTCGGAGTTAAGGCTGGTGCAAACCGTGAGCCCGCGCTCACCCTCGGGCACCCGGTCGCCGCTGTCGGGGTCGATCAATTCCCATATTTGGATGTCTTCCATCAAATGGGTCGTAACCGGACCGTCACCCTGGTCCGAGGCCGGGCAGGAATAGCCGCCGCAATGGGGTGATACCTCGGTGCAGCCATAGAACTCCACCAACCGTGCGCTCCAAAGGTCCTCGAGGCGGTCGCGGGTATTTCCGATCCCGGCCGCCGGTTCACCGCCGACCAGCAGCATTCGGATCGAGCTTCCCGCCGGATCCATGCCTTTCTCTTGCATGACCCGCCCAAGGTGGAGCGCATAGGACGGTGTACAAGCCAGGACCGTCGGTTTGAAGCGGTCGATAACCATCGCCCGCGCATCGGAATTCATGCCGCCGCCCGGGATCATGCCCACCTGCATGCGGGCCAAGGCATATTGAACGCCCCAGGCAAAACAATGGGGGCCGTAGCCCGACGCGATCAGCAGGGAATCATGGGGCCTGATTCCGAATGAGTGCATGGCGCGGGCGTTGGCCCAGGACCAATATTCCCGGTCGATCTGGGTGTAGCGGAAGGGCCGTGGCACCCCGGTCGATCCAGAGGATGAGAACACCATCCACCCACGGGACCGCCAGATATCGTCGTCGACGGCGGTGTAGGTGCCATAAGGCGGGTTTTCCTGCACGTCCGCCATCATCTCTGATTTATTGACGACCGGCCATTTGGGGAGATCGTCGATGGTCTGGATGTCGGTCGGCGCGAGGCCCAGCCGGTCGAACCGATTGCGGTAAAACGCGCTGTTCTCATAAAGGTAGGGTGTCAGGGCCGCGAGCTTGTCGTTTTGGATGGCGATAATTTCATCTCGGCTCGCACAATCCAGCGACGGTGACCAATAATCGTCCGAGCCCGGTCGCTCTGCGTCCTTCTTGTGTTTTTCAAGGACGCCAAGCCAGGTATCGCGTGTCTGCTCGGCGGTCGCACGGGGCATCATTGTCTCCCAGGAATGGTCACGTCGGGGGAGTGTATGAACCGGAGCGTGGTCTTTCAAGCGAATGGGGAAACGCGGAGCGGTGCGCGGGAGGGTTCACGCGCACCGCATCACGGACATCGCCGAGGGAAGCTAAGCCCGCGCCGCGCTTTCCATGGGTTGAGATGTACTGGCTGGCAAAGCTCTCAACACCAAGAAACCTACAATTGCCGATAGCGTGGAACCCATAATGACGCCGAGACGGACGGCGTTAAGCTGCGCACTATCGTCGAATGCCAATGTTCCGATAAACAGGCTCATCGTAAATCCGATACCGGCGAGGCAAGCCACGCCGTAGATTTTCTGCCAGCCGACGCCCGTCGGAAGACGGCAAAGGCCGGATTTTACGCTGAGCCAAGTAAAGCCAAACACGCCGATCTGCTTGCCGATGAACAGCCCCAGCGCGATCCCCAACGGAAGGGGGGCAACAAGATCGGCTAATTCCATGCCCTTGAGGGAGACACCCGCATTGGCGAAGGCGAACAGCGGCAGTACCAGGAACGCGGCCCAAGGATGCAGGCTATGTTCCAGCGTCTTAAGTGGGGAGGGCGTGTCCGGCTTTGTCTCACCGCTTGGATACAAGGGGATCGTAAGGGCGATCAGCACACCGGCGAGCGTTGCATGGACGCCGGATTTCAACACCGCCACCCACATAAAAACTCCGATCAGGACGTAAGGTGCAATTTTCGTGACGCCGGCTCTGTTCATCCCCATGAGAATTACCAGCCCGACCGCACCAATGGCCAGCGAGGCGACCGACAGGTTATCGGTGTAGAAGATGGCGATGATGATAATTGCGCCAAGATCGTCGATGATGGCGACGGCAAGTAGGAATACTTTGAGCGCCACCGGGACTCTCGAGCCCAGCAGAGCGAGAACGCCGAGCGCAAAGGCGATATCCGTCGCAGCCGGTATGGCCCAACCATCGATATTGACCGGTGTGCCGGAATTTATCATGTAGAAAATTAACGCTGGTATTGCCATGCCGCCGACGGCAGCGATGAGGGGGAGTGCCGCGCGATCGAAGGAGGAAAGCTCGCCCTCCATGATCTCCCGTTTGATTTCCAGCCCGACGAGAAAAAAGAATACCGCCATCAGGCCATCATTCACCCACAGCAAGAGAGGTTTTGCGATTTCCAGAGGCCCGATCTGCACAGCAATCGGAATATCGAGGAAGTGACCATAATAGGCGGCGAACGGTGAATTATTGATAATCAAAGCGAGAGCTGCGGCGAACATCAGGATTATTCCCGGTGCCGTATCCTGCTTCGTAAAGTCGTTTAGGCGGTCTCTTGCGTAGGAAATCATGTTGTCCCTCTAATAAAAAAACTACCGTCCTCGCAGGTTTATGAAACCTGAGAGTCCCTGTACGGCTACTGGGAGCAACGATAGGGGGATTCAATTGATTGATACAATTGAAAGAAATGATATAAGTTGATAGAAGAATTCTATTAAAATACAGATTCGGGAAATTGGCATGACGACCCTTAGACAGCTTTCATACCTCGTCGCATTAGCGGATGAGCAGCATTTCCGGCGGGCAGCGGAGCGGGTCCATGTCACCCAGCCTACTCTGAGCGCACAACTCCAGACCCTGGAAGGGCGCCTGGATGTCAGCTTGATTGAGCGGAGTACCAGCCAGGTGACATTGACGCCGC
>JAQCKY010000043.1 GCA_027592155.1 Pseudomonadota bacterium | reverse complement strand
TCCCAAAGCTCCGGTCGGACATGTTCGTCATAAGATTGGAAGCGATCGTGATAGGCGAACAACCCGTCGAGGTGAGCCTTCATGCGGTCGGACAGGGCTTCATAAGCCGCAATCGAATTAACCCAGATCGTATCGCCGCCCCGGGGCGGAATATTCCGGGCATACAAAGTCGTGCCCATGGAGGGGATTTCCATACCGGCGAAATCCGTATGCCACAGGTCGCGGATGACATTTCCGATACGGTTATGGCTTGGTAGTCCATCGGACCCTCACGGACGACATCTATGTCTGCGCAGATTGCTCGGCCGGAGGTTTCAATTTCTGAAGCCGCGATCCGGCGATATGGTGAAGAACGAGGTAAACCGCCGCGACCGCCAAAGCCATATTGGCGATCAGCGGCACCTTAATCAAAATCAACACCGCCAGGATAAGACGAAGCAAAATGCCGAAGGTCGACAGACCGAACCTGTCGTGGCGGCTCAGGGCACTGGCAACCAGATAGAGCACCAGCGCGAGTTTCGCGAGCAGCCAGCTCAACGCGGCGAAATTGATCGTGCCGTCATAACCCGGCAAATAGGACTTTTCCCCACCGGGTGAACCATCCAGCGACTGCGCCAACTGAGCCTGCTCGATCAAAAGGATTTCCGGATAGAAGGCGAAGACGAAGGGAATCGTGAACATCACAATACCGGCACGAACGGCGGAGAACCCCGTCGCCAGGGGGTCCGCCTTGGATATCGTCGAGGCCGCAAATGCCGCAATCGCCACCGGGGGCGTTATCGCTGAGGCCACCGCGAAGTAGAAGATGAACATATGCGCGGTGAAGAAGGAGGTGCCCAACGCCACCAGCAACGGCCCGATGATCAAGACAACATTGACGTAAGCCGGCAAGGTCGGCATGCCCATGCCGAGCAGGATGGTCGCGATCATGGTCACGAACAGCACGATGAAGAGATAGAGAGAGCCCCCGATAATAAATTCCTGACCGAAGAACGAGACGCTCGAGACCGTCTTGAGCCAGTTCAGAATATCGATGGTGAGAATGCCGGTGAAGTTAGTGAAGTTAATCGACACGTCGATGACGGATACGGCGATCAGCAATAGGAACAGCTCACCGATGATGATGCCGGCATCGGCCAGCGCCGAGAGCACTTTTCGCGGCGCCTTGCGGATTTCGGGATCGAGAAACAGCAACACGACGAGCAGAGCAACTGCCCAGAACCCAGCGGAATCCGGGTCCCCTGCGGCATTTTGATAAACCTGCAATATCCAAGGCAGCTCTTCGCCAGACGCAGCGTCATAACCGAAAATAAAGGCCGAAAAGCCGACCCCGACATTGTCTTTCGTGCTGAGCAGCAGAATCAGAATGAGAAGCATCGGGCCCGCGATCATCAGCAGGTTTTTCCAGTCTTCCCTGGTTAGTTTCTGCTCCTCCGACAATTCCCGGACCGCTTCGATATTCATACGCCGGGACTCGAACACCACCATCAGGAACAGGCTGAAGAAATAGGCCACCGCCGGGATAAACGCCGCGATGATCACTTCCGAATAGGGAACCGTCGACAGCGCCGCCAAAACGAACGCGGCAATCCCCATGACCGGCGGCATGATCTGCCCGCCACTCGACGCCGCCGCCTCAACCCCACCGGCAAACGTTTTTCGGAAGCCGTTTTTGATCATCATCGGAATGGTCAGCGTACCGGTCCCCAGCACATTGACCACCGGACCGCCGGAGATTGTCCCGAACACCGCCGATCCGACGATGGCGGCATGAGCGGGTCCGCCCCTCAATTTGCGCGTGACGACAACCGCCATCTTGATCAGCGACCGCCCGCCAGCCGAGGCACCGAAGAGCGACCCCAACACGACATAGGGAAAGACGATGTTGACGGTAATATTAAGGAACTGCCCGAGAAGGCCGTTCGACTCAATAATAATGGCGTTGCGCGCACCGACGACGGCTGACGTATAGCTGCGAACGCCGTCGGTGATCGTGCCGATCGAGGTCGTGAGATAACGATTATCGGACCAACCGAAGTACCAGGAGGCGGAGGAGATGACGGTGTAGAGGCTGACCGTGATCGCGACGGCGACGATGGGGAATCCCCAAGCCTTGATGATATAGATAAAAAAGATGCCGATGACCCAAACCAGGAACGGTAAAATCCATTGGCCGATTTTGGTCTGACAATCGGGAAAATCTTCATCCGGCGGCGTGCCGAAAATTTCCATATATTCTTTGGCGCGGGCCGAATTTTCGGCCATCAGGCGGTCGCGGTCCCCATTCAGAGTGTCGATTAGGCAGACCTGCTCATGCTCAATCAGGAACACCACTACGACCGCGAAAATCGTCAGCAGCATCAGGATATCCAGGAGCACACCGAGAAAAAATTTACGGTGTGACTCCTTTTCCCATGCCCGTGCGAGGGACGTCGTCAACAGGGCGATCACCATCATGAACGCGAAAGCGAGCGGGAAGAAGAATTCGGAGTTATATTTGCTCAGACGGGGCAACTCGCCGAGCCCTGGTATGGACTGCACCAACTCAAGCAAGCCCGGAATATTGGGCAAATTATTGGCCATTCCCATAACGACGAGAATGAAGGCAAGCCCCATGGCGAGTTGCCGCTGCCAATTATTGTTTTGCTGTTCCTGAGTTTCCGCCATCATGAAATTCCGGGCTTATCTTTATCTCGGCCAAACTGTTCAGAGGTATATCACACGTCAGAAAGGCCGGATGCTCAAAAGCATTCCGGCCCTCTAACGAAGATTACGATACAGGCTTAAGACTGCGGTTTGGCGCAATCGGGTATTTTGTGCCCGGCTTCTTCCCAGGCTTCGATAGCGCCGGGATGGAATTTAATGCCGGCATTGCACATGCCCATTTTCTTGTCGTCAACGACGCCGAATAATTGGCCTTTCGCGAACGGCACTTTCTTAAGCAATCCTGGAACGTTTTTGATGAACGTCGCGGTTAGAGCTTTTGCCAGGGCCTTGTCCATATTTTTATGGACCATATCCCCGCCGGCATTGGCGACCGTCCGGAACATGTTGTCATCCGAAATGATCCGGGCATTGGGTCCGTAATGAGCCAGCTCGCTCACCGGAAAGACATTGGGAACATTGCCGGGCGCGGCGGCATATTTCTGCCAGTCCTCACCTTCAAACCTAGCTTTGGGAACCGAGACAATGTTAATTTTGCCGGCTGAGAGAAGGACCGGCATGTAAGGGGCTGGGTTACTTCCGGGGCGAACCGCCGCATCGACGGAACGGTCGAGGAAAATCGAGTTCGCTTGCCCCCAGGCGATCTGCTTGCCGGTATATCCTTTGCCTTCCGCCAAACCGGCGCTCAGGCGAATGACGTTTCGGGCGGTGACCAACGCACCGCCACGGGGCGGACCGTTATGAACGGTCTTACCGGCAAGCTTTTCATAGCTGTCGATGCCCGTGCTTTGGAAGGCGATCAAATAGAACGAGGCCAGATGATAGGGATAGAGGAGGCGCAAATTGTCCGCAAATTCTTTGCCTTTTGCCTTGCCGACTCCAGAAAAGGGGCCGAGTCCTTTGGACATTAGGAAGTTGAGAATAAAAGCGCTGGGCGAAATATCCGTCTTGCCCTCGGCAACCTGCTGTATGGTTTTTGTCAGAACGCCGCCACCTTGCACCTGAATGGTCGCGATCTTATCCGCCGAGGCAAGCTCGGCTAAATTTTTTGCCGAAACATCGGACGCGCCACCGGGCTGCGCAAATGTCATCGTCAAAGTTCTATTCTGTGCTTGAGCCCCGCCCACAATCAAAAGCATTGCGGCACCGGCCAATAATAGACGTTTCATCGTTTACTCCCTTTGTTATTTCCCAGCTGATTGATTTGGGATTTTGGAGGATATCATACCGATATTGGCGAGTCTTGATAGAATAATAGAATCTGTTGATCGCAAAAAACGTTCGGTTTCCACTCTGTGCACCACCGTCCACTTATGCCGGCGGCCGATAAGCGAACGCTGTTTTGAACGACTCCAAACCCTGCATTCGCCTCCACCAACCACCAAGACGAGGCCGGGCGGTCCAATCGACGAGCTTCTCGAGCTTGTTACCCTCGAAGCGTTCAATGAAGGGCGCGATGCTGATATCGGCGAGGGATAGCCTTTCACCGGTCAGCCAAGGCCCTTCGGCCAGGGCCGTTTCCATATCGTCGAGAACCTCGGCGATGCGGGCCTCGGCAAAATCCATATCCTCCTGGGTAACGCCATTTTCGACCCTGGTTTTCAGCTGCATGCGCTTTTCGGCTGTGGCCTGACGATCGAGAAATGCATCGAACTCTTCCTTGGACATGCTGGTGTAACGCTCCGCGCGGTTCTGTTTGATAAAGGAGATCACATTGACGTTGCGGTGGAGGATATGTTCGAACCGGTTCATCCAGACCCTCATTTTCCAGCGCCCATGGGGATCGTCCGGTCGAAGCGGTTTGTCGGGAAAGGCCTCATCCAGATATTCGATGATGAAGTTGGACTCGTGACAAACCTTTCCGTCATGAACCAGGGTTGGCACCACGCCGTTGGGATTGAGCTCCAGGTACCAAGGCTCAAGCTGATCGAATTTGCGCAGATCAATATGGTGGCTCTCCCACGCCAATCCCTTTTCGGCCAAGGTGATCCGCACACGCTTGGAACAGGTGGAAGTAACACCGTGATAAAGCTTCAACATCCGATTTTCCTTTGGCCAATAGTGGAGACGAGCGATAGCCGTAACCACAGCGGAATAAAACGGCGGCTGCAACCCACAAGTGGTGGTTTCAAATTGCACGATCCGTATAATGGGTTTACCCCCGACTGTGACGATCGAATAGACAGATTAGACAACCGACTCGAGAGGGGATTCTTATGCCAAAAATCACAATTGTTTTGCCGACGCTATTGATGCTCTCCGCGCTGATCCAGACTCCCGCGATAGCGCTGGAAAGTATGACCGTGTTGCGCGGCACGACCGCAGAGACGATCAAGACGGCCCGCGAAGATGTGTTGCCCACAATATTGCGCGGCAAGATAAATCTGGCTCAGGCAACCCCTGAACCATCCGGTCGCCCGGCAGCAAATATTGCGGTTCGCCCGTCAATCGCCGCCGGTAACGTGCTGTGGTATTTTTCGGACGATGGCAGACGGCTGACTGCCTGCTATCTGCGTGGTACCGGTTACGTCGGACAGCGGCGGATCGTCTGCACGCGAAATCGGTAACGATCCGGCGGCGAGCCTTACGCGTTCGCCATATCCAGCCGCATCCCGGCCTCGTAAGACGGCCGCGCCTGGATGCGTTGCCACCAGTCGCCGACCGAGGGACGGGTATCCCAGTCCGTCAGGGATTCCAGTTTGTTGACATAAAAGCGCTCGATGAAGGGCGTGATCGAAATATCGGCAAGCGAGTAATCCGAGCCAGCCAGCCAGGGCCGCTGGCTTAAGGTCGCCTCCATTTCATCCATTAACTCGGCAAGCAACCCTTCGGCCAGGGCCTCTTCTTCCGGGCTGACGCCCTCGCGGTAGCGGCGCAACCGTTCGGTGCGCAGCTCAAGTTTCGGGTAGCGACCGGCCATCTCAACTTTCTCCTCGTCCGACAGAGCCGCCATGCGGGCAGCCTGAAACCGGTTGTGGGAGATGACGTTGATATTTTTGTGCACGACATGTTCCGACTTATCGAGCCACAGCCGCATCACCGCCCGGTCATATGCGTCCTCGGGCCGGAGCCGTACCTCGGGGAAGAGGTCTTCGAGATATTCCAGGATGACGCAGGATTCGATGACGATCTTGCCGTCATGATCCAAAGTCGGAACAACACCGTTGGGATTCAGCTTGATGTACCAGGGCTCCAAATTCTCCCGTGCCGCGCCGCCTTTAACGAACCGGCTTTCCCAGTCCAGGCCCTTCTCGGCAAGGGTAATCCGAACTTTCTTCGAACAAGTCGACGTCCACATATGATAGAGCGTGAGCATGATATCGCCTCCCCCATTGCCTCTGCTTGAAGTCTGCCGAATTTGATCGGTCACGCCAAGGCGCGAGCAATCCTATTTGTCTATTTCTCGATTTTCATCTTTCACGGGTATCGCGGATACAATAATACGCCTAGTAGGTCGATCACGGATATGTGAAGTTGTATTCCGCCGTTCGGAAACCGGTAAAAGGCTCCATAAATTGGCGATGAAAACACACCGACCCGGGCAAAAAAATCGAAAAATGAAGTTTGCTCTTGAGGATGGCCGCTTCCCCGTGGGGCGGCCTCTTTTTTGCCTCTCCAGATCAGCTGCCGTCCCGAATGGCGCCTGTCAGGTTGGCCTGGCTCAGATCGCAACCGTCAAAATTACTCCGGATAAGCGTCGCCGCCTGGAAGGTCGCGCCGCTGACGATCGCGCCGACAAGCCGGGCGTCGCTCAGGATCGCATGACTAAAATCCGCATCGGTCAGGTCCGTCGCAATGGCGCCGCCCTTTGCGTTACCCTCCCTGTCTTGAAGGATCAGCGACGACAGGTTTGCCTTCCTCAGGGTAGCGTCGCACAAGATCGCACGGGTGAGTTTAACGCCGCGCATATCACTCTTGGTCAGATCGGCTCCCGTTAAATCGGTTTCCGACAAATCGCAGTTTACCAGAACGCAGCGCCGTAACCTGGCGCCCTGGAGCATCGCTCCTCCGATGTCAGCCGCACTAAAATCCATATTGCTGAGATCGAGCCCGCGCAAATCGACACCTGACAAGGAGGCTCGCGTCCTTTCCTTCCCGCTCGAGTCCATTCAAGTCCGATGCTCGAGCAAGATTCTTTTCAGCTCACCGTTCGGGGCCTGGACAGGCGGATCGAGCGTCACGTCCGCGGTGTTGCAATGACCGAGATCAACGCCGTCGAGATCAACATCTCGGAGATCTGCGCCGGCCAGGGAACTGCCGTTAAAGACCGCCCCGGAGGCCTTGAACGAACTCATATCCAAACCCGAAAAATCGGCCCCGCTGACATCCCTCAGTGTCAGATTGCCTTTGACCCCGCCGCGCTTGGCGTGAACGAACAGCAAATGGCCCTTGATGATGTTTGAGAGCTCTTTTCTATCCATACCGAAATTTCTGGGGATATTCGGAAATATAGTACCACGGTCATAGAACTGTAGGGTATCGAAGCATTATCAAGCAATTTATAGCATTCCATCCCCAGAGGACCGCCTTTCTAAGTCATCCTAATCAGCGTACTGCGCCGTTGACCGCTAGAAAATTTGACGACAATGTCATCCCAATGACCCAGAAGAATGCGGAAATACTCATCGCCGTTAGCGGGATCGGCGGCCTCGACAAGATGCCCCACGCAATTCGCATCTTGTCCCTCCTGGGACTCGAGCGCGATGTGCAAACGCACGGCGTATAAGCCCGCGGCCGAGTCGCGGGATATGGTCACCCTCACCGACGGAGAGCCTTTTGGCGGCATTGACGACGTCATTGATCCCGCCGAGTCGGCCGCGATAATTACGTCGCGTGTTATCGCCTGGAAAACGTTCGACAGTAGCGGCAACCTATTGTGAATGAGCGGGAACGGGTACGATAATGGCCACCGAAAATCGAGATGACATGATGAGCATCGGTGTGTTCTTCAAAAACACCGGTCATCATATTGCGTCTTGGCTCCACCCCGGCGCCACACCGGACGCGGGCGTCAACTTGAAGCATTATGTCGACTGCGCCCAAAAATGCGAACGAGCCGGCATGGATTTCATCTTCTTCGCGGACTCCCTCGCGGTGCGGGAAGGGGCCGCTGACGTCGTCAGCCGGATGTCTCAGTTCATAGCCTATTTCGAGCCGATTACCCTGCTCTCGGCATTAGCCATGGCGACCGAGCGAATTGGATTAGCAGTAACCGCGTCTACCAGCTTCAGCGAGCCGTACAACATTGCCCGCCAATTTGCCTCTCTCGACCACATTAGCGGCGGGCGGGCGGGCTGGAATATTGTTACCTCGGGTCTGGGGGATATCGAGGCCCAAAATTTCGGCCTCCAGGAGCATTATGAGCATGACGAACGCTATCGCCGTGCCACCGAATTTGTTGAGGTCGTTCTAGGCCTGTTGGATAGTTGGGACGACGACGCTTTTCTCTATGACCGGGAAAGCGGTCGGTTCTTCGATCCCGATAAGGTTCGGCCCCTTAACCACTCGGGACGTTATTTTAGGTCCCGGGGGCCGTTAAATGTACCGCGCCCACCGCAGGGTTATCCGGTTCTCTTTCAAGCGGGGAGTTCCAACGCAGGGCGAGAACTTTCGGCGGCTTTCGCGGAAGGCATCTTCTCCGGCTCCCTGACACGGGAAGTCTCCGCCGAACATTATGCCGATGTAAAATCACGCATGAGAAAATATGGCCGACACCCGGATCAAATGCGGGTCATGCCCGGCTGCACCATATTCTGTGGACGTACCGAAGCGGAGGCGCGAGACAAGGAAGAAGAACTTGCCTCGCTGATCCACCCGGCTGTCGGCATTCAGTATTTAGCCAGCCTCACCGGGATGGACCTCTCGGACTGTTCGCCGGACGACCCTCTACCGGACCGCGGAAGCAGCAAAATGAGCCACAGCATGAGGGTAAACATCACGACATTAGCGCGTGAAGAAAATTTGTCGATTGGCCAGCTATACAAACGCCTCGCCGGGTCGCACGGGAAGCTGACAATGCGAGGCACGCCGTCCCAAATTGCCGACCAGATGGCGGAATGGTTTGAATCCCGCGCTTGTGACGGATTCATTTTGCAACCGTCAACCATGCCCGGAGACCTAGACGACCTGCTCGAATTGGTCATCCCCGAATTATTGGACCGAGGTGCGATCCGGGACGGTTACACCGGAACAACCTTACGGGACCATCTCGGCCTCAGCCGCCCGTCGGGTAAGCACAACTGAGTCGACAGGCTTCAATGTATATTAGTCCTTGATCGCAAGTACCGGTTCAGGCTTATAAACAACACAGAAATTTATTCGAGGACATTCCACCAATGGCGACGAAAGCGAAGATTGGGAACAAAGCACCTAACTTTACCCTTCCGGGCGATGGCGGGAGCGAAGTCAAGCTATCCTCCCTGCGCGGCAAGAAAGTAGTGCTCTATTTCTATCCCAAAGACGATACCCCCGGCTGAACCGCAGAGGCTTGCGGGTTCCGTGACGAACTCCCCAACTTTTCCAAGCTGGACGCCGTCGTCATTGGCATTTCCAAGGACACCGTGCGCAAGCATGATAAGTTCAAAGCCAAGCATGAGCTTAATTTCACACTGCTGTCGGATGAAGACTGCACCGTGTGTGATGCCTATGGTTCCTGGCTGGAGAAGTCCATGTATGGCAAAAAATACATGGGAATCGACCGCTCAACCTTTTTGATCGACGAGACCGGCACACTGCGCGCTGAGTGGCGCAAAGTTAAAGTGCCCGGTCATGTAGAAGAGGTTCTCGCGGCGGTTCAGGCGTTGTAGTCACCTAAACAGCTTCCGTCTGGTCAGCCGATTTTACGCCGCGTCATCGGTCGGGCCCGTCGCCCGAATGCACGGCCATGCCTATGGTCGACAAAAAGCCGTTTGAGTTTTGCCATCCCCTCTACCATGATCCGGTCCAATTCGAACGGGCAGACAAAGGCTTAATTTTATGTCGACAGATCAAAAGGTTGCTCTCGTCACCGGGGCGGGAACGGGAATTGGGCGGGCCGCGGCGCTGGCGCTTAGTGCCGATGGATACAACCTGGTCCTTGCCGGCCGGCGGCCGGAACCCTTGGATGAGACGAT
>JAQCKY010000042.1 GCA_027592155.1 Pseudomonadota bacterium | reverse complement strand
ATGGAAGGTATCTTCGGTCTGCGGGCAATTAACCGAGACGACATCAACCGCCGCCAGCATAGAATCGAGATCGTCCCAGAACGTCGCCCCGAGTTCTTGCGCGACCGCGGCGTCGACCGGGCGCCGGTTATTGTAATGGATGTCCATATTGAAGCCGCCCGCCCGCCGGGCCACCGCGATGCCGATCCGCCCCATACCGATGATGCCGAGCTTTTTACCATTCACCCGGCCGGCCATCATGGAGGTCGGCGCCCAGCCGTCCCATCGCCCGGCCCGCAAAACCCGTTCCCCCGATGATAGGCTGCGAGACGCCATCAAGATCAGCGCCAATGCGAGATCGGCGGTATCTTCGGTCAGGACATCTGGAGTGTTGGAAACCAAAATTCCCTTCGCCGCCGCAGCTTCGAGATCGATGTGATTAACACCGACGCCGAAGTTAGCGATCAGTTTTAATTGCGGTCCCGCGGAATCAATGACATCACGGGTAACACCGTCACCGACCGTACAGGCGAGCACATCCGCAGAGGCAACGGCCTGGCAAAGCGCCGCCGTGCTGAGCGACACATCGTCCGCGTTCAGACGCGCATCGAATAATTCTGTCATACGGGCTTCGACAGGGGTCGGCAGCTTCCGTGTTACCGCCACAATTGGCTTACTATTCTCAAGTCGGTCCGCCACGTTGTTTCTCCTTGGTTCGTTCGACCGACATACTCTCTGGTAACGAATTCTGAAGCAATCGCCTCTACACCTTGACCTCAACCGAACAGGCTCACAAAATTCGATGCGTGATGACAACTGACAGAGACAAATCAAGCGATTGGACGAACCCTCTCGGGCTGCCTTACCGTTTGGTGGGAGTCGTGCTCAGCGCTGTGCTGTTGTGGAGCGGGCTGCTCGCCGCCTCCTCCACGGCCGTCGCCCAATCGAACTCCGCGCATTCCGGACTACCGTTACCGCGATTCGTGTCGCTCCGCGCCAACGAGGTCAATATGCGGGTCGGGCCGGGCGTCCGATATCCTATCGATTGGGTATATCAACGGCGCCATATGCCGGTAGAGATCATCAACGAATCCGGAACCTGGCGCAAAGTCAGGGATTTCCGGGGCGGCCAAGGCTGGGTCCATCAAAGCATGCTGACCGGTCGGCGGTCATTGGTCATCACAGGGCAGATGCGCACCTTGCGGCGGGAACCCGACAGTAAAGCTGCCGTCGTCGCCCGCGCCGAGCCAGGTGTCATCGGCGATATCCTTGCTTGCCCGGACGGCTCCGGCTGGTGCCGGGTCAAGGTCGGAGATTTGGAAGGCTGGCTGCGCCGTGTCGAATTCTGGGGTGTCTATTCAGGCGAGTCGATCCGTTAAAGCCGACAGGGGGTTGAGCCATGACCGACCTTGCCGCTAAGATTCCCGAAATTTACGAGCGAAACGCGGAACTGTTCGATCGTTCCCGCGGCAAAACCCTATTCGAACGCGCCTGGTTGGACCGTTTCATCGAATGCCTACCGGATAAGGGGGTTGTTCTCGACATCGGCTGCGGAAGCGGCGAGCCCATCGCCCGCTATCTGATCGAGCAAGGCCTCGCGGTCACCGGGATCGACAGTTCTCCTGAACTGACCGCTCTGTGCCGGAAACGATTTCCGAAACATCAATGGCAGGTCGCCGATATGCGGACCTTGTCGCTAACCCAGACCTTTGACGGCATCATTGCCTGGGACAGCTTTTTTCACCTCACCCAATTCGACCAGCGCCGGATGTTTCCCGTCTTTGGCCGTCATGCATCGGCCTGCTGTGCCTTGCTCTATACGTCGGGACCCAAACAAGGCGAAACTTTGGGTAAGCTCGGAGAAGAGACGCTGTACCATTCCAGCCTGGATCCGTCGGAATATATCGACCTTCTGGCGGCGGAGGAGTTCGAAACCGTTCACTATATCGCCGACGACCTCGAATGTGGCGGCCATACCGTACGACTAGCGGCGAAGCTATAACAAATAGAATTATTTCAATAAGTGATTGTTATAGAAGGCAAAACAGCTGTTGACCGGTAGCCCTGCACTGCCCATCTTTGCTGTCTCATCAACGGAGCAAACCATGGCAACCAAGACGCAGCAAAAACCGGCAAAGCGCCGGCCAAAATAAAACCAAAACCGCATCGAGCCATATCCTGATGGGCACCGACTGGCCGTTTCGCGAGTCCGCCCCCGTCGGTTATGTCCGGCGCGCCAAAAATCTTTCCCGGGCTGTGCGGGACGATATCCTGGGGGCGAACGCCGCCAAATTATTCAAGATCAAAGCTTAGAAAGTGTCGCGCCTCTAAAGACTTGGGCGGAACGGCCGGGGATGATACCAAGACCTCCCGCAATCACGCCAAATACCGTTCATGCCTCGTCTGAGCCTCCCCAATATCGCCTTTGCCGGCGCTTTCATCGTCGCTCTCGGATTTTTACTCCTACCGACGCCGGAGGGCCTGACGCCGGTCATGATGCGGGCGGCGGCCGTAATTGTGCTGGGCGTCGGGCTGTGGGCCACCGGCGTTGTGGCCTCCTATTTTGGCTCTTTGATATTTTTGTTCGCAGCCATGGCGCTTACCGTCGCGCCCGCCGATGTTGTCTTTTCGGCTTTTCATTCCAGCGCCATGTGGCTGGTTTTTGGCGGGCTGGTAATCGGGCTCGCGGTCAGCAGGCTGGGCTTGGACAAACGGTTGGTCGATGCACTGCTATCCAGGATATCGCCTTCCTATCTCCCCGTTCTATATGGTGTCGCGGTGGGTTCGGCGGCGCTTGGATTTCTGATTCCCTCCGCCTCGGGCCGGGTCGCGCTGCTGGTTCCAATCATGGTCGCGCTGTCCGACCGGTTGGGTTTCGGCGGTAGCAGCCGAGGGCGCATCGGCCTCGTGCTCTGCGCCACCATGGGAACAATGACGTCGTCTTTCGGGATTCTGCCTGCCAACGTTCCCAATATGGTGTTCTACGGCGCGGTCGAAAGCATCTATGGCTTCCAGCTCGCTTATTGGGATTACCTGCTGATCGCTTTTCCGGTGTTGGGCATCGGCGCGGTGATCTTTTATCCCTTGGTGATCTTTGCTTTGTTCCGCGAGACACCGAAACCCGTTGAATCGGCTTATGAGCCGCAACCCTGGTCAGCCGCAGAGATACGTCTAGGCTTGATCTTGGCCGCCGCCCTCGCGCTCTGGTTTACCGACAAGCTACATGGAATTGCACCGGCCTGGGTTGCCCTGGGCGCGGCAATACTCTGCATGTTGCCGAGGGTCGGGATGCTGTCGCCCAAGGTCATGGCAAACGACATCAACTATTCGCCCCTGATTTTTTTGGCCGGTGTTATCTCGCTCGGCGCCGTCGCCACCAATTCCGGGCTCGGCGCCGAAGTCGCCCAATGGATGCTGGCGGTTATTCCCTTTTCGCCGGATGAGCATTTCCGCAACTTCATGTCGATGTGGGGCATGGCGCAAGTGGTGGGCCTGGTGACGACCATGCCGGCCGCCCCGTCCATCTTGACACCGATGGCGCAATCCATCGCCGACGTCACAGGCTGGCCCTTGACCGGCGTTTTGATGACCCAGGTAAGCACCTGGACCTCATTCCCATTCCACTATCAGGCACCGCCGCTGATCCTAGCCATTGCCCTTGCCGATCTTCGCTTCGGGCCGGTCATCAAGATGCTGCTGAGTTACATGATCCTCAGCATCGTCGTCCTGCTGCCCCTCTATTATCTCTGGGGCCGCTGGCTCGGCGTGTTTCTCTAGGCCTGAACCCGTCGCCGGTAGGTTGCAGGCGGCGTTTCAAAATGTTTTTTGAAGACCCGGCCGAACGCCGCTTCGGAGTTATAGCCCACGTTTTCGGCAATTTCGATTATTGGCATCGTCGATTCCTCGAGATGCTGGCGGGCGATCTGCATCCGCCAGTATGTCACGTAACTCCCAGGTGAGATTGACATCGCCTGGGTAAATTTTGTCGCAAACGAGGTGCGGGACATGCCGGCAATCCTAGAGAGTTCATTCAACGTCCAATCCGCGGAAGGGTTTTGATGGATGGCTTGCAGAGTGCGGGCAATATTTGGATCGGAAAACCCCGCCAGCACGGGTTTGTCGGCTCCCTCTGCATTCAGATAAATCCTGAGGACTTGCGCGAAAATAATTTCCGACAACTTCAAGGCAATCAGATCGCCGCCCATCTGTTCGCGTCCCGCCTCCGCCCCGATAAGTTTCAACGTGTTTTCCATCCAGCGGCCGGCGGTCTCATCATAATTTTTGACAAGGATATGAGTGGGCAATGCTTCTAGAAGAGGATGACTTGCGTTCTTGTTAAAAGCGAAATGGCCGCAGACTAATTGGGTCTCGTGACTGGTACCCGATGGGCCATAAACCAGTGTTCCGGTTCCGTCGAAACCCGACTCCTCCAAAACCTGATCAAGCGTCACCGCTTGGTTTTCAGTTGTTGGATCGCAAAACAGCGTATGAGCCGCGCCCCGGGTAATGATGATCAGGTCGCCTTGTTCCAGTAGAACTGGATCCTGTTGATCCTCAATTCGCACCAGGCAACGCCCTCGATGCGCATAGTGGAACCGGGAAACCTTCTCAAAACTTGGGACCTTCACGCTCCATGGCGACGTGAACGATGTCCGAAAATACAACGTTCCGGCCAATTGCATGCGGGAAAGGATGTCGCTGAGAATATCCACAAATTTCTTATATCATAATTTCTGTCTAATTGTGTAATTTTGAACGAACAATCAATTTATTTGCTCTTTTGATCATTAATATAACGAAATTTTTGTCGTTTAATCCTCCAATAATCGGGAATTCTCCCGGACGTAAGGCCAAATATTTCAAAGAGGATTATACAATGAGACTAAAAGCCATACTGCTGACCCTCGGATTGACGGCGCTGATCGGTCACGGAATTGCTCACGCGCAATCCCCCGCCGAGTTGAACGATCTGGAGATCGCCCATGTCGCCTATACTGCGGACAATATCGATATCCGCTATGCCCACCTGGCAATGGCAATTTCCGGCAATACGGAGATTCGCGAATTCGCCGCAACAATGATCCGGGATCATACGGCGGTAAACGAACAAGCTCTTGCCTTGCTCAAGAAATTGGGCGCCCAGCCGCAAGACAACTTCCTCAGTCAGACGCTGCAAAAAAATGCCGAGAAACTAGTCGATGAAATGAGCGGCCTCCGCGGCGCGGCCTTCGATAAACGATATGCAGAAAATGAACTGGCCTATCATAAAGCAGTCAACAATCTTGTTGAAAATGCGTTCATTCCAAATATCGAAAACGCTGAAGTCAAAGCGCTGTTTGAAGCGGGCCTGAAGATTTTCAAAGCCCATGAGGGCCATGCGGCCATGATGGTTGCGAAAACCAAATGACCGTCCGGATAGAAAGACGTGCTGTTCTATCGGGCGCCGCGGCAGTGATTACTGTCGCGGCTCTCGGCCTGCAAACCGGCAAGCCGACTAAAGGCGCAGATCGGAGTCCAAGAAAGCACGTGGTCGAAATCAAAAATTTCGCATTCGTGCCGAGCAACCTCAACGTTAAGATCGGCGACGTCATTACCTGGATCAATCGCGACATTGCACCCCATACCGCGACGACGACGGACCGCTCCTGGGACAGCGGGACGATCAAAAAAGATAAATCTCACCGCGTCGCCGTTACCGCGGAAATGGCGGGGTCCTACTTCTGCCGTTTCCACCCGCACATGCGCGCAACTCTCGAAGTTTCGGCGATCCCGCACTGAGGCCGGTATCGAAAGGAGTTAACGTGGAAATTACCCCGACAATTTTAGTGTTCGCCGATATTAGTGGCTATACCCGCTTTATTCGCTTGAACAAGATCTCGATCATCCATGCTGAGGCGATCGTTACCGAATTGCTCGACGTCGTTACGCGCCAAGCGGCGTTTCCTCTAAAGTTAAATAAGCTAGAAGGCGACGGCGCATTTTTCTATTGCGATATCGGTAATGCCGACCCGGCGGATGCGGTCAATGACGTCGCCGGCCAGATAGATATCATGATGACAAAATTTGCAGCGAAGCATGCCGAACTCGTCCGGAAAAGCATCGGGGGGTGTATTTGCGGCGCCTGCCGTCACCTCGAGGCGCTGCGGCTAAAAATATTCGCCCATCTGGGGGACACGGTTATGAAATGTGTTAATGACCGTGTTGAACTGGGAGGCGAGCCGCCAATCGTTGTCCATCGGCTCGGAAAGAACGGTATCGCCGCTGACGAGTACGTGTTGGTGACCGATGAATTCGGTCGTTATCTGGACCATGATGTATACCCCTCGGCGAAACCGTGGCGCGAAACCTATGAAGAGATAGGAACGGTAAACTGCAAACTGTTCCTCCCCAATTGCCGCGATCTTGAGCAACCGACCGTGTGGCGCCTCACAAGGCTTCGGGGAATTGCTGAGGCTGTTCGCCTTTTTTGGATCGGGTTTAGCGACCGGTTTACGCGTGGAGACCGACGTTTTCAAAATATTCAGGCATCGGAATCAGCGGCAAAGCGGTCCTAAGCATTCTCCAGGCAATAGCGCGCGACCTGTTCGTGGGTCCCGAACCAAACGTCGTCATGGCCGCAGATGTGGCGGATCAATTCTTCAATGATCCAGATGCGGGAGCGATGGCCGATAATATGCGGATGGCAGGTCAGCAAAAAGAGCCCGCCTTCGGCATAAGCACCGTCGAACTCCCGCTTGAAGATATCGAACACATCCGAGGGCGCGGTGTGAGGCCGCAGCGATGAATGGCGGTCCATGTTGAAATAGACCGCGTCGTCACGGATCCACTCGACCGGCAGTTCGACAATACCGGTCGGTTCACCCGCATCAAGAAGTTCGTAGGCGTCGTCATCGGCCATCAAGGAGGAGTCATAGAGCAGACCCATCTCGCGGCTGATCTTGAGCGTCTCCTGGCTGAATTCCCATGACGGCGTGCGGATACCGACGGGCCGAATACCGGTAATTTCCTCGAGGACATCCGCCGCCCGAAATTGCAGGTCGCGCTCGTCGGCCGCCGGCAATTCGCTGTTAAACTCGTGGATCCACCCATGGATGCCGACCTCATGGCCATCGGCGACCAGCGCCCGCTGTTCGTCGGGATATAGTTGCGCAACCACGGCCGGAACAAAAAAGCTCGCTTTGACGCCATACTTCTCGAGCAGTTTACGAATGCGGGGGACACCAGTGCGGGAGCCATACTCCCCTTGCGACAATTTGCCCGGCGAAGAGTCGCCGTGGCGGAGCGTGCTGGTCTCGTGATCGGAATCAAAAGACAGTGCGACGGCAACCCGGGCGTTATTCGGCCAGGTCTTTGGTTTTAAGGGACGCCCTGCCCGCACCGTCTCCACGACGCCACGCCATTTTTCCTCAGGCCACTGCCAGGGTTCCATATCCGATTTCCTTATTGTTCAGCAAAGCCTCGCCCAAATCCCAGATGAGTTCAATCGCGTGAAATCTGCCGAATTCAAATGCAGGAAACGGGGTGCGGTAATCGCCAACGAAAGATTACGACGGACCAGCTTCACACCGTCAGGAATTCCGCCGTGACCGAACAGCCCAAACCAAAATCATTCGCCGCGCTCCATCACCGCGGGTTCCGCGCCTATTTCGGCGGCTCGATGATGGCCATGATGGCCGACAGCATCGAGCATGTGATCAGCTATTGGATCCTGTTCGAAGTCTTCAAATCACCCGCATTGGCTGGTTTTGCGGTGATCTCCCATTGGGTACCGCATTTGTTTCTGTCGGTTTATTCCGGCGCGCTGGCCGACCGGTTCGATCCCCGGCGCATCATCCAGGCGGCGATGGGGCTCTATATTCTGGTCTCGTTGAGTTGGGCATTGCTGTTTTTCTTCGGCGCCCTTGAGGCCTGGCACGCGGTGGTCCTGCTGATCATCCATGGCTTGGCAGGCGTACTAGGGACGCCGGCGAGCCAGTTGCTTATCCACTATATTGTCGAGAAAGACGGGCTCCAGAGCGGCATCCGCCTCAGTGCCAGCGCCCGCTGGCTGGGACTGTTGTTGGGTCCGGCAATCGGCAGCGCCTTACTGCTCTGGCTCGGCCCGGTTATCGGCTTAGTTTTGAATGCGGCATTCTATTTGCCCCTGGGCCTTTGGCTGATCCGCTCCCCCCAATCGGCGGGACAGAGAACCCGGGAGGCCGGCCCCCGCCGCGCCTTCAGGGGCATTTCCGATATCGCAACCGCAATTCGGGACGCGGCTGCCAATCCAGTCATCCTTTCGATGATCCTGTTGGCGGGTGCCGTCTCGCTTTTTGTCGGCAATGCCTACCACGCCCAAATGCCGGAATTCGCCCATGCTTTTCAGACATCGAACCCCAGCCAGGTTTATAGTTGGCTGTTGATATCCGATGGCATTGGCGCGCTCACGGCGGGCATCCTGTTGGAAAGCCGGGGCGCGCTCCAGGCTAGACCGCGCACGGCGTTTATCTTGGCCCTGATGTGGTGCCTTGCGATTACCGGGTTCGCCCTATCGAGCCGTTTTGAAGTCGCCATGGCGGCGCTGTTCATCGCGGGGTTTCTGGAACTCGCCTTTTCCACCATGGTGCAAACCATTGTGCAGACCCGGGCACCGGAAGCGCTTCGGGGCCGAATTATCGGTGTCTATATTATGGCGGCACTGGGGCTTCGCGCCTTTTCTGGTCTCACCATCGGGTTTGGCGGCAGTCTGGTCGGGATCCACGGATCCTTGGCGGGCAGCGCTCTGCTCCTGATGGTGCTCATCGCTGTATTGTTTGTCTTCGCCCAACTGAAACTCAAGCCGAGCAGGGCGTAAAAATTAATTCCCGTGCAAGAATCGGATATTTTTCAAAATACCCCACGACTAGCTTAGTCTCATCATAACCGTTTAGGATTAAGACGATGCAGACCGCAATCAAAGAGAAACCGGCACCGGCTGAAATTTTCGAGACCGATGATCAGCGTTGGCAGGCCGTATTGGATCGGCGTCAAAGCGCCGATGGCCGCTTTTTTCTCGGTGTGGCGACGACCGGCATCTATTGTTACCCCTCCTGCGGGGCCCGCACGCCCAACCGGGAAAACGTCTCCTTTTATGAGAGCCGCGAGGCGGCGGTATCGGCTGGGTTCCGGGCTTGCAAGCGCTGCAAATCCGACCTTCCACCACGCCAGCTTCGGCAAGCCGAAGCGGTCGCAAGCGCCTGCCGGCTGATCGAGGAAAGCGAGTTCGAACCCAACCTTGCTGAACTGGCCGAAGCCGCCGGGTTGAGCCCCCGTCACCTCCACCATTGTTTCAAAGAAATCACCGGCGTAACGCCCAAGAAATACGCCACCATGCGCCGGGTGCAAAAAGTCCAAGAAGAGCTCGGCGGGACCGGGACCGTCACCGAGGCGATTTACGCCGCCGGTTATAATTCCTCTGCCCGGTTTTACGAGGGCGCTAAACCACTGTTGGGAATGAAGCCGTCCGCATATGCCAAAGGGGGCGCCGGAGAGACCATCCGCTGGGCCCTAGCCCCGTCGTCTCTCGGCATGATCATGATCGCGGCGACCGAGGCCGGAATTTGCTCACTTCTATTCATCGATGACCGTGCCGATGCCATCGATGAATTAACCCGGCGCTTTCCCCGCGCGATGATCGAAGAAGCCGACGATGGCTCTGATTTCACGGCATGGGTATCCGCAGCCGTGCGCGCCGTGGATGATCCAACCAAAAAAACGGATCTACCTTTGGTCGTTGCCGGCACCGCCTTTCAACAGAAAGTCTGGTCCGCGCTTCGCGAGATCCCGTCCGGAGAGACGGCATCGTATAAAGAGATCGCCCAGCGCATCGGCAGGCCCAAATCGGTCCGCGCCGTCGCCAATGCCTGTGGCGCGAACCCGCTGGCCATCGTCATTCCCTGTCACCGGGTGGTGGCATCGG
>JAQCKY010000041.1 GCA_027592155.1 Pseudomonadota bacterium | reverse complement strand
GCCGTGTCAGGGTTCATAAACGGTTTTGCCGGCGTGGGCGGGCCGCCGATGGCGATCTATTTCCTCGCCGCATCCGACAGTGCCATCGTGCAGAGAGCGAACATCCTGGTCGTGTCGACGGTTGTCGTCACGATGACAATCGTCGGCGTGTGGCTTGGCGGTGGCATCTCGGCCGGAAGCGTTTGGCGCGCGGTTGTTATGGCGCCGACTTATGTGCTCGGTGTCGTTGCCGGGGCCTATTTGTTCCGGGTTGCTCCGAGCGCCATCTACCGTCCCGCGGCGCTTGTCTTACTATTCGCCAGCGGCGGCGCCGTATTCATCTTCTAGGCACTTGCGTCGATATCGAATTCCAATATTTTGTGCGCCTCCCGGAGGATTTTTTCGACGCCGTCCGGATGGTCGGCTTTCGCGAATATGAATCCGAGATATTGTGTCGATTCGGGGAGGGGAATGACCTCGCGCCCGATGGGTATCGTGATCGTCACATCGATAATACCGGGGATGCGTATGGCGTCTTGTATTCCGCTGACCCGCCGTAGAAAGCCGCTGTTGGGAACCGGGATCATCATGACGCCGGCGGCGGTTTCTTCCCGTGTCGTGGACTGGATTTGGCGTCCCACGGCGTGTTGAAGAATGATGTCCTCAAGGCGTAGGCCGGCACCGAACTCAAGCGTTCGCGCGCACAAACCGCCGATCGATCGGGAGGCCGCTTCAACCACCCAGGGGCCATTTTCACCAAGGCGGAGCTCCGCATGGACAGCGCCTTCACGCAGGCCAATTGCTCTCAGGGCGGCTTTCGTCATTTCCATGATCGCGGTTTGCGTCTCGGCGGACAGCCGTGACGGCGTAACGTAAATCGTTTCCTCAAAATAGGGGCCGTCCAGGGGATCCGGTTTATCGAATAAAGCGAGGGACTGCAGTTTACCCGCGATCATAATTCCTTCCAGCGCGACTTCATCTCCCGGCCAGAAATCTTCGACGAGGATGCTTTCCGTTTTGCTGGTTCGCCCATCGATGTCCGGCGTTTTCAATATTTGGCGGTTCCGAGCGAAGGCCTCAACGAACTCCGCCTCTGAGTTTGCCCGGATGACACCGCGGCTCGCGGAAAGATTTAGCGGTTTGAGAACGCAAGGATAATTAAGGCGTCTCGCCGTCGCCTCAGGTGACGCCGTGATCGGCACCAGTTGAAAGGGCGGTTGAGGTAGTCCGTTTTCGTTCAAACATTGCCGGAGCAACCATTTGTTCCCGGTGCGGGCGACGGCCTCGGGCTGATTATGGGGAAGACCCAGCTTCTCCGACGCCGTCGCCGCCAAAATACCGGTGACCTCGTCGACCGATAAGATGCCGCAGAGGGGATGGTCGCGATGATAGTTCTGGATTTGGCCGATGCCTTTTTCCAGATCTGAAAAATCGATCGTTGTCGTATGACCGTCGGATAAATGTTCCAACGCCTGTCGCCGGTTTGACCCGACAACAACGTCGATACCCAGCCGTTCAGCGGCGGCCATGAAATCGCTAACCCTATATGAGGAGGTTGGGATGAGAAGGAGGAGGCGGCCTTCCTGAGGATGCGCCATATTTTGTCCCCGTTAGAGGCGGGAAAATTGGTCCGATGTGGGCTCGGCGCAACAATACCACGGCTCGCTCATGCGCGGTGTCCAACCGTGTGCTTTCACGGCGGGCTGCAAAGGAGCGATGCCACAAGCCTGACAGGCGGCTTCCCATAATCTGCCGAATATTACATGCCGGGATTCAGCGTCGCGGTCTCCGGTCTCGACGATTGATTGGACGGCCAATTGAAGTTGGTCGACCCGTTCGTCCGGATTACGCCAAGGGTAGGTGAGGCTCTCCGCATCAAAGTCGACGACGGCCGATTGGATGTCGGCCAGATCGAGCAGCAGAGACCCTTTCGGGAGCAGTAATCGGATGGCGAGTTGGACCGGCGATACCTGATCGATCAGATCGAGTTCGGCGATAACCCGTAGCAGATCGAGATAGCCCTCTGCGGTGGTCCAAGGATTGAACGGGACAAAGGTCGGGGAAAGGGTAAGGCCCGCCTCTCGCGCGAGTTCTACGGCTTTAACAAATTCAGCCCGCGTGTGTCCCTTGTCCAGGAAATCAAGAATACGGTCGTCGACAGATTCAACCGCCGTCGTGACAAATAGGCAGCCGGTCCGCCGCAAGTCGGCCAAACTGTCGGCATGTTTCAGGAGATGTTCAACCTTGATGGTGACGTCGTATGTGATCTCGGGAAATTTCGTATGGAATGCGTCAATGACGCGCCGGGCGTGGGTAATCCCATTGAAAAAATCAGGATCGCCAAAGGTAATGTGTTTGGCACCTGCGTCAATTTGTTGGGCAATATCTGCCAACACGATATCGTCCGCCACAATTCTGAAACGCCCCTGATAGACTGGCACAACAGGGCAATGTCGGCAAAGATGTTTGCAGCCTCGGCTGGCTTCGGTATAGCCGACGGTTACGGTTTCGCCCTCCGTCTTCTCGAGGAATGCGTATTCCTTCAGCGCCGGGAGACCGGTTCTGCGAGGCACCACGAATGCTTGCTTGCCGGTGGAGAGTTCAGACTGAAAGGGTGCGTTCTCCTCGGACGCCGGGACGACGTGATGGCGGAAGTAATCAACGAGCAACTGCTCATACTCTCCGCCAAACGCGGCATCTGCGCCTAAGCTCTCAAGGTACTCTGCGTTCAGCGGCGCATAGAGTCCGTAAAAACAAAGTTTAAAACTGTCGTTGAGAGCCCGTAACCGGGGGACGATCTGGCTTCCGAGTCTGGTCGCGGTGTGCATTGGCAGATGAATAGCGATCATCTGCGCATCTTTGACAGCCGTTTCATTCAGCGATTCGACCGCGAGATCATTGCATACAACCGTCGCCCCAGCTTCGGTAAGCCAGGCCGCCGGCGAGGCAAGGCCGAAAGGCTGATGCCCCAGATCGTAGGTTGAAATTAGAAGAACGTTCACCGTTGACGCCGCATCCGACGATTTAGGTCCACTCTACTAGGCTTCCATGCCGGATTTTCCCGGCGTGTAGTAGGGGTTCGTGCCACCGGCATGGTCGGTAACGTCCAGCACTGCCGCAATCGAGGGCACGGCCGCTTTGATCTCGACTTCGACGCCTTGCTTCAGTGTAACATCCGCCATGCCGCACCCTTGGCAGCCGCCTTCAAGACGAATGTAGACGGTGTCTTCTTGAACATCGATGAGGGCAATATGTCCGCCATGGCCGGCGACGGCCGGGTTAATACGTTCATCGAGAACCCGCATAATTTCACGTGCTTCGGGCGTCTCCATGCCGGGTTTCGGTGCGGCATCCCGGAAATCTTTGACGCCTTTGACCTCGGGAACGTAGTGCTGGAGCACATTGTTGATCCCGGCGAGCAGGGATATCGCGCCACCGACAAATTCAACCAGGACAAACCCATCCTTAAAATCTTTGTAGATGACATCCCCTTGAGCCTGCTGAGCGGCAGGGCGAATGCGGGTATCGATGATGTCTTTGATTTTATCGAGGATTGCTTCATCCACCTCGACATCGGCCTGGGTAGACGCCGTGTTTTCTTCCTCCAACCCTAAAATGACCGGGCTGCCGGAAGTGTAATGTTCCATGATCGCCCCAAGGATGAGGGGCTTGAGGATTTGCCAATCATAGCCCTCGTCACGGGTAACGGTTATGAAATCCGGACCAAATAATAGCTCTTCAACACCGTCGACCATGAAGATTCTTTGGGCCAGGGGAGACCGAACCGCAGATTCTTCATCGGGAAACTCGGCTTGGCCGGACGGCAGGACCGGTTCGCCGGGGTAGTACTTCATTTCATCGGGGTTCGCCAGAATCTCAGTCTGGATAAACATCAGGGCTCTCTCCAAGCGCTATGGCGCTGCGGTGCGGTTTTAAGAACGATGCTAATGTAGGCAGAACGCGCCCAAATCGCCAGCGTTTTACTTGTTGGTGTTAGCGGCTGGGTGGGGCCGTGTAGCGGCAAATTCCTAACTTCGCCAGCCATACCAGTGTCCTCAGGAGCTTGTTCCTCGGAAGCGGTGTAAGGGACGCTGCCAGTTCAGCGGTGGTGACAGGCGATGTAGCTTCTAACTGGGCTATCAAGATAGGCAAATCCTCGAGATCGATGAGAGAAGACGGATTAAATATCGATATCTTCAACCCGATGCGCGTTATCGCCTCATTCCAATCGGTGACAACAAGTTCGAATTTTCCATCCTCCAATACGCTTGATGTTGAGAATTCATCAAACATATCAAAGGGGTCGGGGCGGAGAGGGTTGGACGATATCCCGGTGGTCGTAGGCGCCAATTCAGTGTCGTGAAGGCGCCGTTCACCGAGTTCATCCCATAAATCTTCGTAAGCTCGGATAATGTGCGGCCAGTCGAAGTGTTCGGCAACATGTCGGCGCCCAGACTCTCCCATGGTGCGACGCAGATCTCGATCTTTGATCAGGGCACCGAGCGCTGTTACCAACGCATCCAAATCAACCGCGGTCGCTTGCGCTGCGGCCGCGAGATACTCTCCGTATCCATCACGTCCTTGAAACTGTCGTAGGGCGATATCGTCTCCCGCACCGGCCGGCGGCGTTAAGGTCGGGATGCGATAGCCGTCGATTTCATCTCGAACGGTATCGCGGTAACCGTCCCAGTCGCTGACGATGACCGGCAATCCGGATGCCATCGCCTCGACCGGGGTAAGGCCGAAACTTTCTTGTATGTTGTCGGCGAGAGAGCAAAAAATATCAGCGCCGGCCCATAGCCCATCGGGAAAACGCGGGTCGCCTTCGATCACAAATGTAACTGTTGTCTTGCGGCAGATTGTTCGCGCCGCCTCTTTGAATGCGTCTTCGTCGTCTTCGTCGGCAAAATAGCCGTAGAATATAACGCGAACCGGGGCGGCACTCTCGTCGGCAATGCGCTCCATGCCGTGGAGGAGGGCAAAGGGGTTTGCCTTGGCGTAATAATTCAGCCTGCCGACAAATAGAACGACCGCTTCTGCGTCTGACACACCGATTTCTTTTCGTTGCCGTTGGCGTGCTGCTTCCGACGTAATTGCCGTAAAATAATTCTTATCCACCCCGAGGGGGATAACCGGAAATTGCATCGGGCATCGGGGGGCCGGTGTGCCGAACCGCGTTCCCAGATAATCGGACCAACCGTCAATCAATGACTGAACCGCGGACCGTATCGAATGCGATGCGCAGACGAGCGCGTCCCAGGATTGCGTGGGCGCTGTCAATAAGCCCGCAGTGAGGTCCATGACCCGGGGCGTTGAACTGCTGTGCGTGATACCACAGAGGCTATAACGCCTTTGCCCCTGATGGCGCCTGGTCCAACTGAGATTTGATATTGCCGGATCATATCGAAATATGCAGCCGACGGCCGCGATAGCCTCCGCATCGTCCAAACTGATCAGGCGACACTGGTCCTCAGCTTTGCCTGCAGCCGTTAAACGTCGCCGCAGTGCTGCTCCCGCAGACTCGTTGGGGGTTAGCGCGCTAAGTGTATCGACCCGGCTATATCGGACGTAGGCGTCGAGGAATCCATCTGTCGCAACATCGATGCCGACCGGTTCATCTTGGCTCGGTTGGTGCCCGTCGACATAGATTATAGCGGCCATTGCATAAGGTCTTCGATGCCGTGGGCGTGGCGGGGTAGGAAAATGCCTTGAAGGTGATCATCGTAAATGTGTCTTTGACACCCGGCAGTTTCTGGATGTGCTCGGTGACGAACCGGCCGATGTCTTCCTGGTCGTTCAGATAACATTTGATCAGTAGGTCGTATTGTCCGGACGTCGAATGAACTTCGGAGACCTGCTCGACATTTTCAACGGCCGCTTCAGCGACCAGATATGCCTGTCCGAGTTCCGATTTTACCTGGATAAAAATTGTCTGCATGACCGACTCCCGCGTTTCAGACTTTGCAAAGATATATGGGATGATCGACGGCGGGTACAGCCTTGCGATAGGCGGGAACAGGCTTTCCGTGCGACAATCGCGTATATCAGGCGGTTTTTTGCTTTTTTGCGGTGGCGCGAGGTTTTTTCGCCGACTTGGCAGTGACCTTAGGATCGCGGAGCAAGAATGCCGGCATGTGATCACCAAGCCCGATGATGGGTGAGTCGTCCGATGTTGCTTCAACGGGCTTTTTAGCAGGTTTGGCTCTCTCGGCTTTCACCTGTTCTTTTGGCGCGTCCTGGACGGCTTCTATCACAGGTTCCTCGGCCGTTTTCCCTCTGCCGCGTCGTGGTTTGCTGGCTCGCTGTGCCGGTTTTTTAGTCGATTCAGTGGGGGCAGTTTCTGTATCGGGTACAACGGCGTCTTTTGCTGCTACCGGAGCATCGGTGGTTTTTGCAGCTTCGGAAATATCGAAACGGGGGATCTTCGTTCCCATCATTCGTTCGATCGATGCCAAAAATTTATCATCTTCCTTGGTGGCCAGCGTAAATGCGCGGCCCGTCATGCCGGCGCGGCCGGTACGCCCAATTCGGTGCACGTAATCTTCCGGGTGGGTCGGTACGTCGAACAGGAAGACATGGCTTAAACCGCTGATGTCCAGCCCGCGTGCAGCCACATCGCTGCAAACTAGCAAGGATATCTCGTCATTCTTAAAAGATTCCATGGTCTCGGTGCGGACACTTTGCGCCATGTCGCCATGCAGGGCGGCGGTGTTAAAGCCATGGGTTTTTAAAGACTTGGCAAGGATGTCGACGTCGCGTTTCCGATTACAGAAAATGAGCGCGTTTTTCACGTCTTCCTGCGCCATCAATTTGCGCAGCGTATCACGCTTGGCCTTGGCAATTGCCTCGCCGCCCCGACCCGTGCGTATTGTGATCAGGTTTTGCACGATATTAACCGCTGCACTCGCTGGCGGTGACACGGATATCTCTTTAGGATTTAGTAGAAATTTATCTGCTAAGCGCTTGATTTCTTTCGGCATTGTTGCGGAAAGTAAAAGGGTTTGCCGAATTTTCGGAAGGAGGGATACGATCCGCTCGACATCCGGTATAAAGCCCATATCAAGCATCCGATCCGCTTCGTCGATAACCAAAATTTTGACGTCGTTCAGGATCAAACCGCCACGGTCAAAATGATCAATGAGACGACCAGGCGTCGCGATAAGAACATCGACACCACGATCAATTATGTGGGACTGCTCATCCATCGAAACGCCACCGATAACGAGCGCCTTGGAGAGTTTGTGATATTTGCCATAGGTCTCAAAATTCTCGGCAACCTGTGCGGCCAATTCCCGGGTCGGTTCGAGAATAAGCGTACGCGGCATTCGCGCACGGGCGCGGCCGGCGGCGAGAATATCAATCATTGGTAATGTGAAGGAGGCGGTTTTCCCGGTACCGGTTTGGGCACAGGCGAGAATGTCGCGGCCCATCAGCACATAGGGGATAGCTGCTTCTTGAATGCCGGTCGGAACCGTATAGCCGGCATCTTCAACCGCACGCAATAGGTCCTCTCCTAGGCCGAGATCGGCAAAGGTCATTCAAATGCGCCTTGGTTGGATAAAATTAAATAAGTTATGTGTAAATACTCCTTAAGCGGCGGCAGATAGGCTATCTGCGGCTCATAGTCAATGAAATCTGCGCAATTCTACTTTGGAAAATTATCAGTCTTGATGACTTGGCGCGTCCTTGGGCATCGGATAGGGTCCGACTGCGATCAGGAAACGAACGATTAAGGATTATGTCAGGTATAATCATACCCTATCAAGGGATAATTCCAGAAATTGCAGACACAGTATTTATCGCCCCCAACGCGACCGTCATCGGCAAGGTAAAAATTGGTATAGGCTCCAGCATCTGGTTCAACACCGTCCTTCGGGGAGATGTCGGAAGCATTTCAGTTGGGACTGGAACAAATCTCCAGGACGGCACTGTCGTTCATGTAACAAGGGAACGATTCGATACTGTTATCGGCAATGATGTGCTGATCGGTCATCAGGCCCTTATTCACGGTGCGACGCTTGAGGATAATTGCTTTATTGGTATGCGCGCGACGGTTATGGATGGCGTTGTGGTCGAAAGCGGTGCAATGGTCGCGGCGGGTGCTCTTGTGACGCCTGGAAAAAAGATCAAAAAAGGCGAGGTTTGGGCCGGAAGTCCGGCGAAATTTATGCGGAACGTGACGGCTGAGGAAGCAGAGATTTTTCCAAAACAATGCGAGGGTTATCGTAAACTCGCTGAAGAGTACCGGCTTTCCTTGTCCGGTTGATTGTTGAGAATTCATTCCGGTATGATCCCCGCCGCGGGAAGGCCGGGTGCAATCGTGGATCGTTTGTTCGTATCCTGTTAAGTTTATTACGGCAATTTCCGGGATCGGCGCGCGGCGATGGCGCCATGAGGGAAAAAGACGAGCGGTTTGAAAGTTAATGACAAAATGAAAACTCTTTCCTCCGATATTGCGAAGCAAGAGAGCGGCCGACCGAGGCGTTATCGGTTTGCGTTCACCGTCGTCGGTGCGCTGTTCCTTGCCGGATGTTCGTCTGTTCCAGACGCTGTCAATCCGGTCGAGTGGTATAAGGGGGCCCGTGATCTCGTCAGTAGTGATGAGAAAGCGGAAGCAACGACGAATGAGAATCCTCCCAATCAATTGGTTGCCGAGCGAGGGCAGGCGGCGCCGGGCGCCGATCAACCGACGCCGTCGCTAAACACCGTCCCGGATCGCCCGGTCTCCACCAGCCGTGCTGAACGGGATGAGATTAGGCAGGGATTGGTTGCCGATCGCCAGCAAACACGGCGTTATTCCAGTGAAGTCATCAGCCGTCAGGGCAGCGCGGTTAATCCGTTGCGCCCGCCAGTTCCCAAACAGGCGTCGGCTCCACCCGTCGTTGCTGCGATTTCCCGCCATCCGTATCGCCACCGCCACCCGCGGCGCCAGCGCCGCCACCGGCGCGTCCAAGAACACCGGTCGTCGCTCAGCCGGCGGCACCTTCGCCGCCCGCTGCTGCTACGCGGCCGCCAGCCCCACCAATCATCACCACACCGGGCCCGGCGCGGATTGCCCAAGCGCCAACGGCATCGACTGCGCAACCCCAACGTCCCGCAGCCCGGCCGGTCACTGCGCGTGTTCAAACCCAACGCGGGATACCGGCGGCGCAAGAGACAATTATTGTGTCGAGCGCAGGCGTGCAGAATATTGGTATGTCAAATTCTATGCGTCAGCCCCTGGCGGTGCAGAGGAATGTTGCCTCTGGTGGCGGCAGTACCATCCCGGGGGTTCGCTCGCTTTCCGAGTTTACGCCGTCAGGCGCCCAGGGCTCCTATCAGGTTGCGACGATATTGTTTAAAAACGGATCCGCTCGCCTCGGCGCGCGGGATCGCCAAATTATTCGCCAGGTCATAGCGCAGCATAAACAGGTTGGCGGGACGATCCGTGTCGTCGGCCACGCCAGTCATCGGACCAAGCTGACGGATCTAGTCAGCCATAAAATTGCCAATCTTCGGGTTTCTACTTCGCGTGCCGAAGTGGTGGCAAAAGAGTTGGTAAGGCTTGGCGCAAGGCCTTCAAACCTCTATATCGGTGCCGCATCGGACAGCGAACCGCGCTATCTGGAGCATATGCCATCAGGTGAAGCTGGAAATCGTCGCGCTGATATCTATATCGATTTTTGACGAGCTCTTGATTAGCACATTTTTTTGAAACGCCAGGGGCGGGATAGAGCGGTCTCGGCCCCATAACCGGTGTAGGAACCATGGACCAGGAATTTCATCGCATAAAACGGCTGCCGCCCTATGTATTCAACGAAGTGAATGCAATGAAGGCCGCCGCACGCGCTGCTGGTGTGGACGTTATCGATTTTGGCATGGGCAACCCGGATATGGCGACGCCCGCCCATATTGTCGAAAAACTGACGGAAACCATCGCTGATCCCAGGACCCACCGTTATTCGACGTCGCGCGGCATACCCGGGCTGCGAAAG
>JAQCKY010000040.1 GCA_027592155.1 Pseudomonadota bacterium | reverse complement strand
AGCTTGTCGAGTATTGGCGGGTTCAGTTGGGCGGCGGCCCTTTTCTTTGCGGTGTGCTGTGCCCTGAGGCTTGCGCGGTTTAACAGCACTTTGGAAACCCGACCGGCCTACGCCCACAACTTCTTCACGGGAGTGCCGGCGCCCGGCGGGGCGTTGCTGGCGTTGCTGCCGCTCTTGTTAAGTCAGGAGTTTGGCGAAGGCGTCTTCAGCCATCCGGCCGTCACCGGGCCTTGGATCGTCGCGATTGCATTACTCATGGTCAGCCAAGTGCCCACCTTCTCGCTCAAGACGTTGCGGGTGCCTCAACGCATGGTCCTGCCGATGCTTGTGTTGATCGCCGTGTTGGCAGCTGGCCTGGCGGGTGCGCCTTGGCTGACATTGACGATTTTAAGCCTTATCTATTTGGGCAGTTTTCCATTTTCGGTGCGATCCTTTCGGAAATTGCGCCTGGAGGCCGAAAGCTCGGCGGGCAAAGATGGCGATCAAGGGACCAATGCAGGCGACAGCGGGACACCTCCCGCGACCACAACCGAAAACGACGGTACTCTGCCGCGTCTACGGGAAGTCTAAGCACGTTAGCTTCTCCACGCATTCCGAGTAATCGGCGTCTGTCGACGCTTCTCAGTCGATCTTATAACCCGCGGCTTCGAGTTCCGCTTTGCTGAACCCGAGGTTTTCGAGAAGGATCTCTTTGTTGTGGGCGCCCAGCGGGGGGCCGGCATGGCGAATGTGGCCGGGATTTCGGGAGAGCTTTCCGACCACGTTTTGCATCCGGATTGGACCGCCAAGCTCTTCGTCGTCTACGGGTACGATATTTTCGCGCGCCTGATAGTGCTCGTCCTCGAAGATTTCCGCCACATTGTAGCATGGCGCCGCGGTTGCCCCGATTTCTTCGAAACGGCGCATGAGCTCGACGTAATCGAACTGTTCTATGGCGGCTTGCAGCGTATCATCTAGCTCTGCGGCATTTTGAATTCGGAGCCGGTTATCGAGGAACTGAGGTTTCGCAGGAACCTCGGGAATTTCCAGGGCTGTGCACATACGTTCGAAAGTCGACTGCGCCGACCCCGAAATCGACAACCACCTGTCGTCTTTTGTCCTATAGGTGTTGCGGGGCGCGGTGAAGGAAAGCCGACTGCCATTCCGTTCCTGGACGATTCCGAGTTGGTCGTAATCGACGACTTGCGGGCCAAGCAAGGTGAATAGGGGTTCGTAGATACCAAAGTCGACTATTTGGCCTTTTCCACCATTTCGTTCCCGCGCTTGTAGGGCGACCAACGTAAGATAAGCGCCCATCAGGCCGGCAGTATCGTCCGCGAGGCCGAAGCCGGGCAATAGGGGCGGGCGGTCCTTGAATCCATTGATGTAGGCGAAACCGGAATAGCCCTCTGCGAGTGTGCCAAAGCCAGGCCGATGCGAATTCGGACCTGTTTGGCCGAATCCGGTGATCCGGACCATGACGAGTGCCGGATTGATCTTGCTCAGGACGTCATACCCCAATCCCCATTTCTCAAGCGTGCCTTTGCGGAAATTCTCGATAACGACATCGGCGTCTTTGATTAGGCGTTTAACTATTTCCGCACCGATCGGCGACTTCAGGTCGGCTGTAACCGAGCGTTTATTGCGGTTGATCAATTTGTACATCAAACCGACGCCGTCTTTGTTATTGCCCCAAAAGCGGACTTCATCACCTGTCTCAGGACGTTCGACCTTGATGACGTCGGCGCCGAAATCGGCCAAGAACATCGAGGTAATCGGCCCGGCCAGAAAATTGGCAAGATCGATGACGCGAATTCCGGCCAGCGGGAGTTCGGGGTCGTCCGGCTTGTTGTAGGGCATGTCAATTTCCTATCGACTTTTGAAAGTTGTGGTTCGAATGTGCGCGGGAGAACCGCGACCACAGGATGTGTCTATGGTCTTACTCTGGAAATCCTATGTGTCAAACGTCGCGCCCACGGTTCTTGAGAATTGAGGGTGATTTGGGTTTGTTCTGCATGCGCCTAGAGGTCCCCCTTTTTCTCTAGGGGCCAAGGAGACTATGATCCGAGCCATCCGGTATTCCCGATTAGTTCGATTGTAGAGGCGAGGGGCCGATCGGCAACGACATGGGCTTTCTGACGGAAGCGCACCACCCGAAACGCTGCTGGCGTCGCCACGGGTATGGGGCAGTGGCTCTGCGCTGCCTGATGATATGCGCGGTCGTTCTCTTCCTATGGGTTGGCAGGGCTGCGGCCGTTGTATGCGACGGCCCGGTACAGGTGTGCGAGTTCGGGCGCTACGTCTTTGGTCTTGAGATCGATGGTGTCCTCCGGAGTGCTGTATATGTCGAACCTGGCTTGGTAGTAACGAACCGGCATGTCGTCTTGCATAGGAAGAGCGCGAATCTCATTTCGTCCGATGGCGAAACTCTCTCCGCCAAGGTGCTGCCGACGGACTATCCGGGCGATTTGGTGCTGCTGACGGTCGAGGGATTGGATCTCGGTTCGGCCCGTGGACAGATCGTCAGTACATCAAGGGGGGAGGCCGCATTCGTCGTTGCCTATGATCCACAAGCCAAACGGGTGCGGGCGTATCCTCGCGGTGGGATTGTCTTGCCGCCGGCGATGGACCGACCGCTGGCAAGAATACAGCACAACGCGCCAGGCGGAATCGGAAGTGATGGCGGTGCTCTTGTCGGCGAGGATGGTCAATGGCTTGGCGTCGCGACATTCGGCGCCGGCGCGCGCAATGAAGCGATACCGACCTCCGAAATAGCGGCCTTGAAGTCGCGCTCGAACGCCGCCCAAAGCTCCGCGGATATTGAGCTTGGGAATGCGTATAAACACTGTGTCCAAACTTTGGAACGGATGCCAAAACGGCGCGCCCGTCTGGCCAGGCGCGCGGTCATCTATCTGAGAGAGGCATGTGAGCGGACCCGGAATGCGCAGTTGCTAGACGAGGTAGGTCGCGTGCTTGGCCGGGCCGGGCATGTTCAGGACGCGATCGGAGTATTCTCCGGCGTCCTGGAGATGGACCCCCATGCGTTGCGATCGCGTGAGGGGCTGGTGGTCGCCCAATTTCTTTCGGGCGAGCATGCCAAGGCGCTACCGCATCTAAAATGGCTTGTCGACATACTCGGGCAGGATCCCGAAATTTTGCGCCTCGCCATACAGGGCGGTAAGATTGGCGGGGATACAGCTTTCGCGGAAGATGCACTTTCCCGGCTCGAACGCTTGAATCCGGCCTTAGCCTTGCCGATGCGCCGCTTCCTCGATGCAGCGATCCCGCCTCCGGCGCAGGGCGGCCGAAACCGATAACCTGACCCGTTGCGCATTCGAATGCACCGACGTATGGTCCCGCCCCATGAACGATGAGAACAATCCTCCCGCCGCAGACGACGCCTCCGATGGCATGGTGGCTGCTGCCTCTGTAGATGTTGGAAAGGCTGCATTTATGGAGGGCCGCTTGGGCGATGCGGAGCAGGAGTTGCGCGCCTTTCTGGAAGCCGAACCGAATAATCCGATTGCGCTGCGCCGCTTGGGTACTTTGTATTACGTGCAAAGGCGGCTGCCCGAGGCCCGGGAGGCGTTGGAGAAGGCGTCTCGCCTAAACCCACTGGACCCGGATACACTGAATAACCTCGGCGTCGTTCTGAGAGACCTCAAAGATCATGTCGAGGCCGTTAAGTGTTTTGCAAAGGCCTTGCAGCTCGTTCCCGATGATCCGGATACGCTTTTCAATATTGGTTTATCCGGCATTGCCGTCATGGATTTCGATGACGCGGAACTGCGCTTTCGAAAGGTCCTGGAACTTCGGCCGGGCGATATAAAGGCCAAGATTCAATTGGCGCATCTTCGAGGAGCTGCGGGCGATTATCAGGCGTCGAGAACAATTCTCGAAGAGGCGGCCGGCGCTCACCCTGACGATCCGGAGATAAAGCTTGAGCTTGCGGGTTTTCACTCTGGTCGCGGCGACCTGGAAACCGCAGCAGAATATACGCAGGCGGCTTTGGCGTTACGGCCCGATTATCCCGATGCGCTGAATCAGCTCGGCGTGCTTTACGGTCGCCGAGGAGAGTTCGAGGAAGCTGTTGCGGCCTTTCGCCGAGCCGTGGCCTTGGCACCAAGCAACGAACGTTTTCAGCGCAATCTGCGCGAGGTCTATCAGCGCCTCGTTCCGGATTGGCACCTCCCCATGCTGAATGATCTGCGCCGGAACGATGCCTATCAGGGTGCGATTGAGCGCGCCGTTGCGAATATTGGAGACGGCGTCGTCCTGGATATCGGAACGGGTTCCGGTCTATTGGCGATGATGGCGGCACGCGGCGGTGCGAAGCGGGTTATCGGCTGCGAAATGTTGCCCGCTCTTGCGGAAACCGCTGAGCGCATTGTCGAGGAAAACGGATACGCCGATCAAATCAAGATATTTCCCAAGCCGTCGACCGAGTTGCAGGTCGGTGTCGAGCTACCGGAACGGGCAAGCCTGATCATTGCGGAAATTTTCGACACGGTCTTGATCGGTGAAGGCGTATTGCCGACCATACGTCACGCCCTCCGCGAGCTCGGAACGCCTGACGTTCAAATATTGCCTGCCGGCGCTGCAGCGTGGGGAGTCGTTGTTCAATGCGACGAATTGCGACGCATTAATCCCGTCACCGAAGTCAGCGGTTTCGATCTAAGTGCGATGGATGCGTTCCGCTCGCCAAGCGCGGCATGGGCATTCGACCGGCAGCATCACAAACATGTCGAATTATCCAAACCCTTTGAAATCGCTCGGTTCGATTTCAGCAATCCGCCGGTCGGGGAAATAGAAGCCGAGTTTCAAATCCCGGCAATTGCAAGCGGCACTGCGCATGGCATTGCGCTCTGGTTTGATTTGCATCTCGATCGGCGCGAAACCTTCTCATCGCGTCCGGGCGGACCGCTCGATCATTGGCATCAAAGCCTCCTGTTTCTGGACCGAGATCTGCCGGTAACCAATGGTCAGGTTTTCGAGTTGGTGCTGGGCCATAATGAGACCCGGTTTATTTTTCGCGTCAAAGACTAGGGCGTTGGCGTGCGTTTTCCCGAGCCATTGGTGAAGGGTGTCCTACAAAGGCGCTATAAACGTTTTTTGTCCGATATCGAGCTCAATGGGGAGACTGTCATTGCCCATTGCGCGAATCCCGGCGCAATGACCGGCCTTGATGCGCCGGGCTCCGAGGTTTGGCTTTCCGCGAACCGCAATCCCAAAGCGAAGCTCGATTGGCGCTGGGAATTGATCCGTGTCGATGGTCATCTCGTCGGCATTAATACAGCGCATCCGAACGGGATCGTAGCAGAAGCCGTTGCGCTCGGCGCGATTCCCGAGCTGTCCGGTTACGGATCTTTGCGGCGCGAGGTCAAATATGGCCAGAACAGCCGGATCGACCTGCTGCTGGAAGACGAGCGACGTCCGCCATGCTATGTAGAAATCAAGAACGTGCATTTAAAGCGGGACCTCGTCGGACATGAGGGCGCGGCGGAGTTTCCGGATTCGGTGACAAAACGGGGCGCCAAGCATTTGGCGGAAATGTCGGATATGGTGCGCGATGGCGCGCGAGCGGTTATGGTATATCTTGTGCAACGAGGCGATTGCGACCATTTCAGGGTTGCAGGCGATGTCGATCCGATCTACGCCGAGGCCCTCGCCGAGGGAATGGCGAGTGGCGTCGAAGCCATTTGTTACGATTGTTCGGTCGGCATTGAAGAGATTACCGTGGCGCGGAAACTGCCGCTGAAATTGGATGAGGTGCCGGTGTGAGAGAAGGTGTGATGAGCGATCCGAAATCGCAGGCGATGGCGATGATGGACCCGGAGTTGGCCGGCGTCCAATTACATGGGCCTGAAGAGTTCGAAGGCATGCGAAAGGCTGGCCGGTTGGCCGCCGACGTGCTGGATTTCATCACGCCGCATGTGGTGCCGGGCGTCTCCACTGGTGAGCTCGATACGCTTTGCCACAACTATATACTCGAGCATGATGCGATACCGGCGCCGTTGAACTACCGCGGCTTCCCGAAATCGATCTGCACTTCGGTCAATCATGTCGTTTGCCATGGGATTCCCGACGAGAAGAAGCGACTCGGAAATGGCGATATTATTAATATCGACATCACAGTGATTCTCGACGGCTGGCACGGCGATACGAGCCGCATGTTTTTGGTGGGCGACAAGGTTGGACTCCGGGCCCGGAACCTCGTGCAGACGACCTATGAATGTATAATGCGGGCGATTGAAATTGTCCGACCGGGGGTGACGCTCGGCGATATAGGTCATGCGATCCAGTCCTATGCGGAGGAACGGCGATTCTCGGTGGTAAGGGATTTTTGCGGACATGGCCTGGGTCGGATTTTCCACACACCGCCGAGCATTCTGCATTACGGCGAGCCCGGCACAGGCCCACGGTTGGTCGAGGGTATGTTCTTCACGATCGAGCCAATGATCAATGCCGGAAAGTACCATACCAAAATTTTGCAGGATGGGTGGACGGCGGTGACCAAGGATCGCTCGCTTTCGGCCCAGTTTGAGCATAGCCTTGGCGTGACGTCCGATGGATTTGAAATTTTTACCTTGTCCGGCAAAGGATGGAGCTGTCCGCCTTACGAATAATCCTGATGGGCCGGAAACCGTCCTAAACCTTCCATTAGCCCGTTATGGGACGGGATATCTTCAACCAACCGATAAACGGAAATAGCGAGACGGACCGCGTCGGTCACCGCAGCCGGCTGCGTGCGCGGTTCCTGGCGACGTCGGGCGAGGGGATGCCCGATTACGAACTTCTCGAACTCCTGCTGATGTTGGCGGTTCCGCGGCGGGATGTGAAACCGCTGGCGAAACAGCTGATCGCGCGGTTCGGCGATTTCGCAGGCGTCGTGAGCGCGGATATCGAGCGGCTGAGCCAGGTCAAAGGACTTGGCGACACCGCCATTTCAGCGATTAAGCTGGCTCAGGCATCGGCGAACCGTCTGCTGAGAGAACAGGTGATCGGCCGCGACGTAATCACGTCATGGCAAAACTTGATCGATTATTGCCGGGCGGCGATGGCGCATGAGAAGGTGGAGCAGCTCCGCTTGCTTTTTCTCGACCGCAAGAATGTCCTGATAGCCGACGAGGTGCAGCAGAGGGGCACGGTCGATCATGCTCCCCTTTATGTGCGCGAAGTGGTGAAGCGCGCCCTCGAACTCGGCGCATCCGCGGTTATCCTGGTGCATAATCATCCCTCCGGCGATCCAACGCCGTCCGAAGGCGATATCGCCATTACCCGCGATCTCAGGGACGCGGCCGAAAAACTCGGCATTGTACTTCACGATCATGTGGTGATCGGACGTAACGGTCATCGCAGTTTCAAGGCGTTGGGTTTGCTCTGACGGACTAAATTCGTATTAAATTTCGATTTTGTTTGCAATCTTCCCTTCTAATCCTTTGTTATCGTTCGTGGAAGGGAATCGCGGCTGGTGTCGCGCGCGGTCTTCAAAACCGTTGGGGGGCGTCAGACGGTCCCGGTGGGTTCGACTCCCACTCTCTTCCGCCAATCCTTTTGATCAATGATTTGTTTTGGAAATAATGGGCTTTAAAGGCCTTGCCGCTGTTGGATGGAATTTATTGTCTCTTGGTTGGTCATCAAATGACTAAAGCCTCTCAAATTGGGCTCTTTAAACTCGATTAGATCACAAATAAATCGATAGAATTTTTCCAAATTCTCCGCATTCGGTCTCTGCAGGTACCCGTAATTCGTTAAAGATTTCCAGGCATTATTCACGTGCCCGAAGCTGCCGACACACATGCCTAATTGTTCGAAGTGAGTTGGAGCATTTTTTAAGAATGTATGGAACGGCTTCGGGTTCTGACCGTCAACCAGGGTATTATAGGACTCTTGATAGTTTCTCATGATTTCCGAAGCTTTTAGATATGAATTCCGAAGCGAGACTTTTGCCCTCTGTCGCAATTGATTAAAATCGGTCGTGCCGTTCGTTCCCATCAATCCGATATCGCTGGGAAAGGAATCGCCGGAACCTAGCCATTTAAGCATATTGCGGTAGTCAATTCGGAATTCCGTCAGCATGTATTCATAGTAGGAAATGCCCTTCCAGGCGAGGAGGATGGCATCCTCTTGATCCAGCGGAATACCCATTTGGTTGAAAACCCTGCTGGTTCCTTCGTTTGTCTGTGTGAGCCAAATCGCGTCTTCTAAAGCAAGTACAGTGGCATTGATTTTATCGCGGTTGACGCCGGCGCTGGCGGCCAATTGAACCAATTGGCGCGCCTTCATGGCGATGATCGAGCGTACTTCCGTCGAGGTAGAAGCGCTGACGGAGAAGTGCCGATCTCCGACCGAACGAAAACGCTGTAGGTACTCCCGTTGTGCTAGCAACATGAAGGGATCGAATGTCGGCGTTCTGTTAAATACTTCCAATACACATTTGTCGTGGTTGGTGAGTTGAATGCTAAGCCCGCCAAAATATTCTGAGAGATACTTATCCAGATATCCGGGCACGGCTTCGAAGGACGGTCCTCCCTCAAAGGGGTTTGCACCATTAAACGCCATAAGGATTCTCGTCGACGTATATAGGCGCCCAGTGCGATTGTCGGTGGCTACTTCTTTGAAGAAAACGGAATTTCTCAAGAGTGGAGAATCAAAAAGTTCTTCTGTTTCAGGTACATCAACGTCGCTTTCCGCTATTGGGAATTGCGCCTTCGCGTCGGTGCTTGGCTGGCGTTCGTCGACGGTCGAGCCGGGATCATCGACATCAAGAGGATTGAAACAAAGGTATTTACCGGATTTCAGAAGGTAAGATAACGTATCCCGGTCCATGAGTTTGCCAACTTTGATTAAAACGCGGTTGTGAAACCCAAAGTGCTGGCTTGCTTTTGAATGGCGCGCCGAAAAGCAACCGAAGACGCTCAGCTCCACAAAAGAAACCATCTCTTTGGGGATGATCTCCATTAATAAAACTTGGAATGAAATTGCGAATATCCCTATTTGGGAGGGGTGCATAGGCTGTCATCAAGCCGCAGTTTGGAGAATCCGGCAGCAGGCAAGTCGTGTCGATAGGCGCCTTGTGAAGCCAGGAATCTGGCGTGCTTGTATTCGAGCAATTTTTGGGTGCCGCCAAAACACGAGAAGATGATCCGATAACGGCTAGATCGTTTGCGATTCAAGATGTCGGCATCCGAAAATTGGCGCGCTACCGCCGATAAGGTTCCCGTGAGGACAAGGTAGACATCCCCAAATGAGGATAGAAAAGTCGACCTTGGCAGACCTAAATAAAATCAGCCGTCGCGGATTTAACTGAACGTCGATTGCGTCAAGCAATGTTGTCAAATTTTTTGGATGTTATTATATGTCTACAATAATAATCCGAGATAATTGTCAGAAATATTTATTAATACTTACTATATTATTTAATGTTAATATTTTAACGGCAGGTTTTACGGCGGCTCAGTCGATTGTCTTTCTGCCCGACGCTGCGGGCAAAGGGGCAGCGGTCGCATCGGACCCGTTGTACATCAGTGCTGCAGAAGAAATAATCTCGATTTTGAAGGGAGCCGGGTTCAAGGTTGCTCAATCTGATATTATTCTACCTCAGCACATGCCGAGGAGAAAAAGACCGAGCACAAAGGATTGGAAACGAGTTTTCCAACGGCAAGGTTTCGAAGCGGACTTTCTGGTAACACTGATGGTGACCAGGCATATTCAACGGAGCCCTGTCAATGAAACCCAAATCGGATTTACAGCTATGTTATTTAATAAGGTTAGTGGGGTCAGACTGATCGGTGTAGTTTCCATGCCACCCAAGAGAAGCTGGACCGTACATCCGCGATGTTTTGGTCCGTGCTTGACGGCATACTATGCGCGGAATGCCAAGCCATTGGCTCGGATCCTCGGTAAAAAATTAAATTCCGGTTTGCTGATCGCTGCCGCCCTTCCCCCGCAAACTACAAAAAAGTAAGCGCAGTTCCGACCCCACGTAGCGATCGGCGGGCTGAGAGTTGAAGATGGCGATCCTGTCTGGGG
>JAQCKY010000039.1 GCA_027592155.1 Pseudomonadota bacterium | reverse complement strand
GATCATGCCCCGCCTGTTATGGGCAAAACCCGCGAGGATCGCCAAGGTTGTATCCCGGTCGAATTTGTAGGTCGGATCGAAGGTCGGCACATGCTCTTCTCCGACACTGAATGCCGGAACCTGCCAATCGGTATCAATGCCAAAGACATCGCGGACACTGACTTGGGTGTCAGGTGCATCAAGAGGAAAGCCGTCATTCTCGCTCGAGGTTTTTAATTTGGCGCTAGAAGCAGTCATCTATTCTTTTCCGGATTTTTGGTGAAATTCTCTCGAAAGCCGCTATCGGGGATCAACGAGGTGTCCGCTATGAAACGAGGGTCTTGTTCAGAGTTTCGTAAGCCTGGTTGATCTCTTTGATCCTTTCTTCGGCCGCAGGGTTGCCGCCATTCGCATCTGGATGATGCCGTTTGACAAGCGTTTTGTAACGCGCCTTTACCTCATCGATCGTGACCGGCGCGCTGAGTCCTAAGGTTCGGAGCGCGTCTCGAGCCGGTTTCGGCAAGTTCTGGCTGTTCGGTTCGGAACGAGTTTCATCGTGGAAGAACCCGAACGGGTCGTGGATACTACCAAATCCGCTACCCAGGGGGCGAGCATTTTCCGCATCGTTCCCCAGATCATAATTTCCCTTCCCGCCGAGAGGCCAAGTTGGCCTGTTCCATGTCAGGTCGGAACGGATGGCTTCTTCCATTTCTTGTTCCGACAGGTCCCGGTAGTAGTTCCAAGACTTATTGTATTCCCGAACGTGATCGAGGCAGAACAAATAGTAATTGTGCAACCGTTTTGGCGATCGCGGCGCCTTGAAATCACCCGAGGCCGAACAACCCGGCCAGGCGCAAGTTACAGCACTATCGGCGGTGCCGTCTCGAGAATCCTCATCTGCAGGCCATTTCGGAGAAAATTTATCCGATTCATCCATTCTCTCACTATGGTGATTGAACCGTCAGGTGACAACCGCGAATGGGGGGTGACCTTGGATTACAGCGGTTCCGGCAGTCATAGATCTGAACTCGTTGATGTAATTTTCCGCTGAATGAGAGACGGCCTGGGCCCGGGAGGCAAAACGTTATCTTTTTGAGTCGCGGGAAACCGGCAATTTCGATTGAAAGGATCAAATTACGATAATTCGGGTTGTAAACCCCAAATGATTGTCTATTAATACGGTAGAGCTTCACGTTTGGTGTGGGACGCTTATGACGGCCGCTGGATAATATGGATTCTCAATTCATACGAAGAAATGTGACGATTTCAGGGAGGCGTACCAGTTTGCGGCTGGAATCGGCCATCTGGAATGCGTTCGAAGAGCTGTGCCGGCGCGAAAAAACAGATTTTCCCCAAGTTTGCGATTTGGTGGAGCGCCACCGGGATAAGGCCAGCCGGACCTCGGCCCTCCGTATTTTCATTATCAATTACTTTTTGATGGTTTCTATGAACCATCCTGCGGCTTTCAACCGAGGGCAATCGGGTGGGACTCTCGACGTTGAGAGCATCCTGAATCACGCCGCCATCTTCGCGTAGTTCAATCTCTCACCTCACAGTCCGAAATTGCTTCTCGATGCTATTTGCCGGTGTAATAATCCGGCCAATTGCGTTTCACCACAGCGCTGTCACTCGCAAATGCATAACAGGTGTTCAGAAGCTGCGGCTGGGACGCGGAGGCATTTTTCAGGTCGGATGCTGAAGAAGATTGACTCTGTTTGGCGTGCATTTTTCGTGGAATGATTGTCTGAAAGGCGGTCGTTGCCAGCGGGCCGATGATGAGTTGCAAAATATGCGTACAGCCGTTGGTGCCGCCGAGGCGCTCTCGCGCCGCCCTCGTAAATCCGCTGCTGATATTTAGGCCGACTAACGCTTCTACCCGAGGGGCGATATTGGGACAGATGGTAAAGGGCGATGAATCGGTGACCGCTTCCGCCTCATGGATCAAAAGATCATCGTCGACCTTAAAGCGGACCCACATATCATGGACCGGGCTTCCGGCGCCAACCACGCCGCGGTCATGGTTTTCGAAGCTGTAGCCCTTTGTATCCGTGATCTGCCCCTCAATGTCCCATAAGCCGTCCTCACGCTGATAACCGACGCAGCGGACTTCACGGGTGTGGATTTGTTGGCGTTTCACTGGATTCGAGAGGGGCATGGCAAATTCCTATGGACGGGGCATGCACGGGACGCGGCTCAAAAATGACCGCTTATTAATCAGTCTGCGGCACCGGGCGAGGCGGTATAGGAGATATCCCGAATGCGGTCAAACCGTCACCCGTGTGGAGGATCGATTAGTCACCGCCGCTGCCGCCGGGAGTAGAGCCGTCGGGTTGGTCGGAGGGTGGTGTCACGCGTATTGCCGTAATTTGATTACGCTGGCGACGCAGTACCTCGAACCGGAAATCGAAAAACAAAAATGTTTGGCCGACATCGGGAATGCGCCGCGATTCATGCAAGACCAGACCCGCCAACGTTGATGCCTCCTCGTCGGGCAGATTCCAGTTCATTTCGCGATTAAGATCCCGAAGCGTGAATTCCCCATCGATGATGAAGGAACCGTCCGGTTGTGGCCTCAAACCTTCGACTTCATCGTCATGTTCATCGGCGATGTCGCCCACGATTTCCTCGAGGATGTCTTCTAAAGTGACAACGCCCATCAGGCTGCCGTACTCATCAACAACCAAGGCAAAATGTTCGTGGCGGTCGCGGAAAGCTTGAAGCTGGTCAAGCAGATGGGTTGTTTCGGGGACGAACCACGGTTCCGAGGCGATTGCCTCTATGTCGATTTCACCGCCCCCGGCAACGTCCATGCTGAGCGCGCGTAGCAGTTCCTTGGTATGCAGGACGCCGACAATATTGTCCGGATTGTCCCGCCAGAGGGGTAATCGCGTGTGAGAACTTGCTAGAACTTGCGCGATAATCTCCGCCGCCGGCTCATCGACGTTCAGCCTTTCGATGGTCTTGCGGTGGACCATGATCTCTCCGACCTCAACCTCTCCGAGATCAAGGACGCTGTGCAACATGTTATGGGCGTTATGGGTCGACTCTTCGCTTTGACCATGGAGCTCAATCGCCCCGCGCAGTTCCTCGGTCGCGCTGAAAAATGATTCTTCGGGACTCAATTTTACCCCGAACAGCCGAATTGAATAGCGACTGACAAATTGGGCAAAGCTTGAGAACGGCGATAACAAAATGATGATCGGCCGGATCATTGGTGCGATCCACAAGGCGGCGCGATCCGCGTTATGCATGGCATAGGTTTTGGGTAGGACTTCGGCGAACAGCACGATGAGGGCTGTCATAATCAATGTTGCATAGGCGATACCGGCATCGCCAAAAATGCGGAACAGGGCGCTGGTGGCAAGCGCAGAAGCCAGAATGTTGACAAGGTTATTGCCGATCAGAATGCCGCCTAATAACCGGCCCTTATTGTCGCGCAGCCGGTTGACGACACGAGCGCCGCGGCTCCCGGTCCGCTCGAGCTGGTGCATCAGTGGATTGGAGGCCGCCGTCAATGCGGTCTCAGAGCCCGAAAAAAAAGCGGAGAGGATGATCAAGAAAATGATCGCGCCGATCATGGTCAGCATAGGATTACTCGCTTGCTTGTGTTTGCCTGATTAAGCCGCAATGGCGGCATCGACGATCCGGCGAACGTCGTTGAGGATGACATCATTTGCGATGAAAGCACCGCCGATGCCGCGGGCAAGGATGAACGTGATGTTGCCATCCTTGACCTTTTTATCGCTGGCCATGTGGCCGAGCAGAATATCGGTGTCCCAGTTTCGCTGGGGTGGCTGAACGGGGAGGCCGACGGCGTCGAAGTGAGCATAGACCCGATCCCGATCGGCCGCCGGGCATAACCCCAGGTCCACTGACAAATTGAACGCCATTCCGATCCCCAGAGCCACCGCCTCACCATGGAGGAGAGTATCGCCGTATCCGGCTTCTGTCTCAAACGCATGCCCAAAGGTGTGACCGAGATTGAGGAGAGCCCGAACACCGTTCTCGCGTTCATCTTGGGCAACAACATCCGCCTTGGCGGCACAGCTCTTGGTCACGGCGTACCGAAGTGCGTCTTTGTCGCCGGCGGCTAACTCATCGGCATGGTCTTCGAGCCAGGCAAAAAATTCGGGATCGTTAATGAGACCGTATTTTACGACCTCTGCGTATCCCGCCATCACTTCGCGGTGGGGCAGGCTCGACAAGGTATCGATATCGGCGAGCACGAGGCGGGGTTGATAGAAGGCGCCGATAAGGTTTTTGCCGCGCGGACTGTTGATTGCCGTCTTCCCGCCGACCGAGCTGTCGACCTGGGCGAGCAGCGTCGTCGGAATCTGCACAAACGGTATGCCTCGAAGCGCGATGCTCGCGGCAAATCCCGTTAGATCGCCAATCACCCCGCCGCCGAGGGCAATGATCGTTGTGCGCCGCTCAATACCCAAACGTAGAAAATCATCCAAGAGGCCGGACAACTGATCCATGTTCTTGGTGTGCTCGCCCGCCGGCACGACGATCGAATCGTACTTGATGTTTGCCGCGGCCAGGGATTCTTCGAGCGTTGCCAAATAGAGCGGAGCGACATTTTCGTCGGTGACGATGATGACGCGACGTTGTTCCAGAACAGGTTCCAACAATGCTGCTGAATTAGCCAGCAAACCGCTCCCAATATGAATGTCATAGGAGCGATCATCTAGGGCAACAGACAAACGATCGGCCTCTAAGCCTTTAAACGTGGCGACGGGCACTGCGGTGGACATGACGGTTAGGATACTCCTCGTGCGGAATGCGGTGCTCTCAAATACTCATCTATTGCCGTCATCACCCGTTTCATGTTCGCGGCAGCAGATTCTTCAACAATATCCACAATAACATCGGCCTCGGCATACACCGGATACCGCTTGGCCATCAACTGCTTTAATGTGACCTCTGAATCAGCGTTTTTGAGCAAGGGTCGGTCATTTCGCCGGCTGGTACGCTTTACAAGTATGTCGATCTCTGCGCGAAGCCAGATCGAGATTCCCTTTGCCGCAATCAGTTTGCGGGTTTCGGCATCCATGAAGGCACCGCCGCCGGTGGCCATCACCGCAGGTTGGCCTTCGAATATCCGCCTGATTACCCTCCGTTCGCCGTCCCGAAAATAGTCTTCTCCAAACCGTTTGAAAATTTCAGGGATCGTCGACCCGGCGGCCAATTCGATCTCATCGTCGCTATCGACGAAGGGACGGTTGATCTCCACCGCCAGCCGTTTACCGATATGCGTCTTACCCGCTCCCATAAGTCCCACCAGCACTACGAATTTGCCGGCCGGTAGACGCGACCCGATGTCGCCGTATAAATTATTCTCCTGCTGATCTGTCATCATACCGTGTGAATTTGTGGTTTTCGCTAGTTTGAATTGGTAGCGTCTAGCGGATAAACTGCCGAATATTCGCCATAATTAATAATTAGCATATTCGTTCAATACTGTCGCCACAGTCATCCCGGCTCGTTCGCTTCGGTTTTTTTTCGCAACCCGAAATGCAGATGCGGCGTGGTCGGTTCAATAATTACTTCTAGCGCGTAAACTGTAAGCAAAGGCCGGGACGGAAATATGAGAGGTTTTACTCGATTTCTACTGTTCACCCTTATCGTGGTCATTGTGGGCGGCGGTGTCTTCCTTGCCACGTGGGATATTCCCGCGCCCGTAGCCCCGGTGGAGGTGACGATTCCCGACTCCCGATTTCCAAAATAGGCAGCCATGACCATTAAGAAAATATTCCCCACGATGCGTGCACCACAGTTTCGACATTATATGATCCTCGGGGCGGCTTTCGGTCTCGTGGTGAGCGGTTTCACGATAGGGCTGTCCGTGACGCTCGGACAGGTTCAAGCCCAGGAAATCCGTTTGCCCCCTCCCGCCGCAGCGAGCGCGGAGCCCCAATCCTTGGTACCCCCCGCACTTCCGGCTCCTCAAACGCTGGCGCCTCAGGACTTATCGCCACGCAGTCTAGCGCCCCGGACCTTGTCGCCGACGACGGTAACCGCACCCGCTGGGAGCCCCTCCGTTTCGCCGGCCGGTCAAACCGCAACGGATCTATCGAGGCCCGTGCAATCAACGTCCATTCAGAATGGCACCACCCCTCGGCTACAACGGCCATTGTCATTTGAGGTTGATACTCTCGGCAGCATCAACCCGGATTCGGTTGGGGCGCTCAGCGAGGAAAATGGTGGGTTTGCGGCATCGATGTGGCAAGGCACGCGCCGCGAGTTGGTCGAAGGGCTGTTGCCTAGGCTTCCCGTCAGCACCTCTTCCCGCGCCATGCGACAGCTGATGCGGCGGCTCCTGTTGAGTACGGCCGCGGCCCCGCTGGGCGAGAAAAAGCAGAGTTTAATCAGTCTTCGCATCGATCGTCTTGCGGCGATGGGCGATGTTGCCGGTGTGAATGCGTTGCTTCGGGCGTCTCCGAGCCGATCGGTCGATCCCGTACTGCTGCGCAGCGAAACGGAAATGCTGTTTCTGGCCAATGACAACGGACGGGCCTGCCCCTTGGTCGCGAGCCGCATTCGCGATAAGACCACGACCTTTTGGCAAAAGGCATTTGTGTTCTGCCAGGCTTTGGCCGGCGAGCATGAAAAGGCGGCTTTGGGTGCGTCGTTGCTTGAAGAACGAGACGCCAATGACCCGGTCTTTTTTGGCCTGATCGACAAATTATCGAACGGTGGATCGTTCCGGATCGAGACTCTCAAGAACCCGAGTCCGCTTCATTTCGCCATGGTGCGTGCCGCGAAGGCTCAACTACCCGGCGATATTATTGCCTCTGATAATCCCACCGCGCTTCGAACCATCGCGACCAGTCCCAACGCGCTCCCCGATCTGCGCCTCGATGCGGCGGAACGGGCGGAAGCGATGGGGGCTCTTTCGACGGACGTTGTTCGCCAGCTCTATGGCGGCATCACACTGACGGATAGCAACGGCGTAGGATCCACCGCCGGTAGTGCCTCCGGTGAACGATCGCTTGCCCGCGCGTTATTGTACCGTAAAGCGCTGGTCGAAACGGTGCCGGCCGCGATAGCGGAGATTCTCGATCAAGTTCTCAAATCGGCGCGGCAAGACGGCCGCTACGGATTGGCGGCTCGGATTTACGAAAAAATGCTGGTCGGACTTCAGCCCAGCCAAGATCTGGTTTGGTTCGCTCCGGAAGCCGTTCGGGCGCTTCTTGCGGGTGGCACACCCGATGCCGCGACGAATTGGTTTGCCATTCTTCGCGCCAGCGCCGGATTCAATAAGGAATCTGCTGAAATACTCGATGGCATTCTCCCGCTTGCTCGATTGACCGGCGCCGAAGAGGCGGCTGATTGGACTCCCGAGGAAATCGACAAGTGGTTTGCCGTCCAGCTCAAATCGAAAGAGGGCGCACCCGCTGATCGGGACGGGGCGTTCGCTCGGGCGGCACTTCTTTATAATCTATTAGAGGCGCTTGGGGATGCGGTTCCGGACCGCCACTGGGCGCCGCTGCTTGAAGGTCCGCCTCAAGTCGCGGCGGTCATTCCGCGTCCTGCCTTGTGGCGCGGGCTCGGGGTTGCCGCTAACAACGGGCGGGTTGGGGAGACGGTTCTCCTGTCGCTTCTGAATCTTGGCCAGGCTGGACCGAACCAGGCGAACCCCACCGTCATCCGCCGCGTTATTACGGCGTTGAGGGCTATTGGTCTCGAGGCGGACGCCCGGGCCTTGGCGGTCGAGGCGGCGATCGCCGCGGGCATCTAATCCATGCCCCCGGGGGCATCAAAACCGAAGATGTTGCGGACGAAACGACGGCAGTCCGATCCGCCGCCGTCGCGGCGGCTGGAAAGCTTTCTGGAAATGTTGGCCGCCGAACGGGGCGCGGCGCATAACACCCTTGATTCGTATCGTCGGGATCTGGGCGATTTCGCGAAATTCATGGCGCGCCGGGCAAAACCGCTCGAGGCGGCAACCGATGTTAATGTCCGGGATTATTTGACGAGTCTGAACCGGGCCGGGCGCAGCGCCAGTACAGCGGCCCGGCGCCTCTCGGCGCTCCGCCAGTTCTTCAGCTTTCTCTATGCCGAGCGAATTCGCGACGACGACCCGACCTCGACTGTTGACCGGCCGAGACTGCCGCGCGCCCTTCCGAAATATCTTCATGAAGATGAGGTGGAGAACCTCCTGGCGGCGGCGCGCGCTAAAACCGGTTCGGATCGCCGCCGGATGACCGCGTTGGTCGAGCTTCTCTATGCTACCGGGCTTCGGGTCTCCGAGTTGGTTAGTCTCCCCGTGGCGGCGTTGGCACGCAACGGCGATTTGTTGATCGTCAAGGGAAAGGGCGGGCGTGAAAGGATGGTGCCGCTCAGCGATCCGGCACGGGAGGCAACGGCCGCTTATCTGGAAATCCGTGAAGGGTACCTCCCCAAGGGCCGTTCATCGACTTGGTTGTTTCCGGCAAAATCCGGCACCACGCATCTCAGCCGCGTGGTTTTTTCGAGGGCGCTGAAAGATATCGCGATTGCCGCCGGCATCGAGCCCAAACGGGTCTCACCCCACGTGCTCAGGCACTCTTTCGCCAGTCACATGCTGGCCCATGGCGCCGACCTCCGGACGCTGCAACAATTGCTGGGGCATGCCGATATCTCGACGACGCAGATCTACACCCATGTGCTCGAAGAGCGTTTGAAGTCCCTCGTCGCCAGGAGCCATCCATTGGCGAATGCCTGATTGATCTCCCCACCATTCTGACCGAAGATTGCAGGATAACATGACGGAGGACGCAGATCATGGACAGCGCAACTGATACCACAAGCAATTGGGTCGATTGGGCCTTGGCAGGACCGGGGACGGTCGGCGGGACCTATCTTCGGAAATTCTGGCAGCCGGTGGCGGTTTCACGGGATCTGGAATCCGGCAAGGCGCTGCCGATCCATGCGATGGGGGAGAAATTTACGCTCTACCGTGGTCAAACCGGAATCCCCCATGTTGTTGGCTTTCGCTGCGCCCATCGCTCGACCCAGCTCTCGACCGGCTGGGTCCGAGATGACTGCATTCAATGCATGTATCATGGCTGGCGCTATGACGCGGACGGTAACTGTGTCGAACGCCCCGGTGAGAAAAACCCCGGCGCGTTTGAGCGGGCCAACATCCCCGCCTATCCGACGCGGGAATTTCTCGGGCTGATCTATGCTTATTTCGGCGAAGGTGACGCGCCGACCTTTCCGCCGCTGCCGGGCTATAAAGATGAATGTGTTGTTGAAAATCATGTTCTCGATTTTCCGTCCAACTGGTTCCAGACCATGGAGAACCATTTCGACGAGACCCATATCGCCTTTGTCCATAGCTTTGGCGGCTCCCACAATAATCTCGGGCGTGATGTGCGGCTGCCCGATACGAACGCTTATGAAACCGATTTCGGCATGGTACGGGAGACTTCCGTCAATTGCGGCGAGGTCCGAAAGACGCTCTATATTCTGCCGAACATTATGCGGATTTTGATTCCCTCATTTTCTAATCTCAACGACGTCGGCGGATGGCGGGACTCCTACATCATCCTGGTACCGACGGACGACGAAAACCACCGGGTCTTTTTTACCCAAAACGTGCAAATTGACGAGAAGGATATGGACGCCTTCCACGCGACCCACGCAAAATTCGACGCCCGGGTGGCGGAACATCGTCCCATCGCGGACATTGCCCATGACGTTTTGGCGGGGCGGACCCATATCTCCGAACATCTCGACCACCCCCATCTTCTTTTGCTGGAAGACGCCATAACCCAGGGCGGACAGGGACAAAAGGTCGATCGGAATATGGAACTTCTGGGCCGCACCGATGTCGGCATCGTTGCCATGCGCAAGGTCTTTGACCGCGAAATGCGCGCGGTGGCGAACGGCGAGCCGACCAAGGGTTGGACGCCGATGGAGGTCGATCCGGTACTGGGGTTTTAGGCGGCTCCCTGCCGTGCCGCAGCGCCTTCTTCCGAGACGCGAAGGATTTCATCGTGATCGAGGGCATCGACCTCGCGCAGACTGGGGAATTTTTTGGCGAAGATCAGGACCACGACAA
>JAQCKY010000038.1 GCA_027592155.1 Pseudomonadota bacterium | reverse complement strand
GCCAATAAAAAGGGCGGCCGTTGATATTGGGGCCGCCCTTAATTGTTTGGAATGAAATGAGGCGATTATTTCGCCGACATTTCCTTTACCAGCTTTGCCGATTCCGATTTGAAGAACTCATAGGCGCCCTTGCCGTCAAAGCCCATCTTGTTGACGGATGCGATCCATTCTTCGTGGAGCGGCTGCCAGGCTTTGCGGAGCGCGGCCTCGAACTGCGGTGAGGCGGGGAGGAGTTTCTTGCCGTCCGCCACAAAGCGTTTTTCCTGCTTGATGCCGTCATCATGACCAATCTTGCCAAGACGGGCGAGATTTTCACCGGACGCCTTCATCAGGCTTGTTTTGGTCGCAGCGGAGAGGCCACTCCAAGCCTTTTTGTTCATGACGACGGAGAAGGTCGGCGTAAAGGTGCCGCCCGGGACCATCGTGCAGGATTTAGTGTAGCGGATAATGTTAAAAGAGTAGGTGTCACCGGCAACAAGGGCGTTAAAGCCGTCGACCACGCCTTTTGAGACGATTGGGAAAATCCGTACCGCGGGACCAGGCGTCACGTTGACATTCAATGCGGCCATCCCCTTGGCGGCGAAGCCCGGCAACGACCACATCTTCATACCTTGAAGCGTTTTGACGGAATCGATCGGCTGGTCTTTGAGGCTGCACAGTAATCCGCCGCCGGCGCTGAAGAATCCGAGCAGTTGAACGTCTTTGAACTCGGGGCCCTTGGCGAAAAACTTATTATAGGTCCGCCACAGCGCAACGCCGTGGGCGTCGGTCCGGGTGAACATCAACGGCAGCATGGAAATTTGAATCGAGGGGACGCGTTTGGTCAGGAAACCGTTAAACTGGACAGCAGCGTCGGTGATGCCCGATTTTGTCGCGTCGTAGAGCCGCGGCGGCGGGGCCAGCGGCGTCAGCGGGATTTTAAAGGTAAGGTCACCTTTGGTCTCCTTGGCGACGTTCTTGCTCCAGGTCGCCAGGATGCCGTTATCGTTGCTTCCGAAATTTGAGATGTGTTTCGGCGAGCCGATGATGCTGAAGATCATCTCTTTGGCTTGAGCGGATGATGTGCCGAGCCCGGTGAGCGCAACCGCACTAACACCAGCTGCTAGAAAGATTTTAGATTTGAGACGCATTTCGGGGGTCCTCCTCTGTATTCGTTCTACTTGGTCGTTGTTATCGCCATTCTCGCCTTATCCATGTGGCGGGATTTTGGCGCCTAATTCTTCATATCCCGGCCTCTGAATGCGGACAAGCCCCTAATATCCGGGTGTTCGTCACGTGGACAATCAGGGTCGGCGGTCAATTTCTCAACTGCCGGATTCGTCACGAAATTCGGCGCACACATGTATGATTATATATTAATCATAAATTAAAATTGTTTAAATAATAGGCAAAATAATTGTGCTTTGCGGAATATCTTGGCGGACGGTCGCCCAAAATTTCTATACTAACATATTGAAAATAAATAACCTATTTCATTTCTTCATGAATTTCGAGCAATTGGCACACCGGTTGCGAAGTAGAGATCCGTAGAATCACAAATCTCTATTGGAGGAGACATGCAACTCTCTAAATCAGCCTTTAAGGCAACCGTGGCGGCGGGCGCCCTGGCACTCGCATCATTCGTGGCACAGCCATCCTTGGCAGCGGATACAATCAAAGTCGGCGTCCTGCACTCTTTGTCGGGCACGATGGCGATCAGTGAATCGACATTGAAAGATACAATGCTAATGCTGATCGACGATCTTAATAAGAAGGGCGGACTGCTCGGCAAGAAGATTGAACCTGTCGTCGTTGACCCCGCATCCAACTGGCCGCTCTTTGCCGAAAAGATGCGTGAACTTCTCTCGGTTCATAAGGTCGATGTTGTGTTCGGCAACTGGACCTCGGTTTCCCGTAAATCTGTCTTGCCGGTCGTTGAAGAATTGAACGGCATGCTGTTCTACCCGGTTCAGTACGAAGGCGAAGAAAGCTCTCGCAATGTGTTTTACACTGGTGCGGCGCCGAACCAGCAGGCCATCCCGGCTGTTGAATACCTGATGAGCGAAGACGGCGGCAGCGCCAAGCGTTGGGTTCTGCTCGGCACTGACTACGTCTATCCGCGAACGACCAACAAAATTCTCCGGGCCTTCCTGAAGGCCAAAGGTGTTGCCGAAGCCGACATCATGGAGAGCTACACGCCGTTCGGTCATTCCGACTGGCAGACCATCGTTGCCGATGTGAAGAAATTCGCCTCTGCCGGCAAAAAGACCGCTGTGGTCTCCACAATCAATGGTGACGCGAATGTTCCCTTCTATAAGGAACTCGCCAACCAGGGCATCAAGGCCGAAGACATTCCAGTTGTCGCTTTCTCCGTCGGTGAGGAAGAACTGTCCGGTTTCGATACCAAACCTTTGGTCGGTCATCTGGCGGCATGGAACTATTTCATGAGCGTCAAAACGCCTGAGAACAAAGCCTTCATCGAGAAATGGCACGCTTTCACGAAGAACAAAAAGCGCGTCACCAATGATCCGATGGAAGCACATTATATCGGCTTCAACATGTGGGTGCAGGCGGTCAAGCAGGCCGGTACCACCAATGTCGATGCCGTCCGTCAGGCGATGTACGGCCAGAAGTTCAAGAACCTCGCCGGTGGTATCGCCGTGATGAATACCAACCATCACCTTTCGAAACCTGTTCTCATCGGTGAGATCCAGGAAGATGGGCAATTCGAGACGGTTTGGTCCACGAAGGGAGTCGTCAAAGGCGATGCCTGGAGTAATTTCATTCCGGAAAGCGCGAAGCTGACTGCCGACTGGACCTATCCTTGGGTTTGCGGCAACTGCGAAAAACCAAAATATGTAGAACTCACTAACTAAGTTTGATCCTCCCATGGCCGGGGTGCCGCTCGCGGTACCCCGGTCAGAACTTCCAAAGCCCCTGACAACAATCTGCGGGGGCTGAGCGTGGCAACTCAAAAGAATATATTATGACTGGAATTAAAGGTTCCTTCGTCGCCCTGATTTTGGCGGTGTCAGCGATCTGGCTGATCGCCCCTTCTCAAGCTCAGGCTCAGGACTTCGATGCCCAGGTTCGGGCGCTGACGACCGGCGGGTATTCCGCCAAGGCCCGCGCCGTTACTGCGCTGGCGGCGACAGCGGACCCCCGGGCGATCCCCGTTCTCGAAGCATTGCTCGAGAAAAAACTCTATACGCGAAATTCCGACGGTGCCGTGGTCATCGCCGAGGAGAAGGGCAGCGTGCTTCTTCTTCGCCGGGCGGTGGACCTTACGGAAATCGGTGAGGCATCGACGTCAGATTTAAAATCCGTCAGGGTGAATAATCGGATGCGGCGGGCCATTCGTGGTGCGCTCGGGGCGCTGACACTGTTGAGTACCGATCCGGCAAAACGCCGCAGCGCCGCAGAAGCCGTCTTCAAGGCAAAGGATGCGGCGATGGTCCCCATATTGGATCGTGCCATCGCCCGTGAAACCGATGCCAAGATTAAGACGATAATGCAAAAGGCGCTCGCCTCCACTCAGCTCACGACGTCAAAGGACACAGAAGTTCGGGTTGCCGCGGTTGCCAAGCTTGCGGAATTCGTCGAGCAGGATGTGCAGTCCGTAATCGGCTCCATCCTCGTCAAAAATGGTGACGGCAGCTTCGTCGAGACCGATGTAAAAGTTCGGGCGGCGGCATCGGTGGCGCTGGAACGCATGGAAAGCACCTTGGCCAGCTATCGGATGATCGGCGATTTGTTTCGCGGCATTAGTCTGGGCTCGGTTCTCTTGCTCGCGGCTGTCGGCCTCGCCATCACATTCGGTGTGATGGGGGTGATCAATATGGCCCACGGCGAAATGCTGATGCTCGGCGCTTACACCACCTTCGTGATTCAAAACCTCTTCAAATCTTATATGCCAAGCGCATTCGATTATTCCTTGACCGTCGCGGTGCCGATGGCGTTCCTGGTTGCCGGCGCCGTCGGCGTGGCGATGGAGCGGGGTATTATCCGCCATCTTTATGGGCGTCCGTTGGAGACCTTATTGGCGACCTGGGGGATCAGCCTGATCCTGCGGCAGTTTGTCCGCTCGATTTTCGGCCCGACCAATCGCGAAGTCGGCAATCCGGAATGGATGAGCGGTGGGATCGAATTGGTTGGCGGCGTCGTCCTGACCTATAACCGGATTTGGATTATCGTCTTCTCGCTGTTGGTTTTGGGCGCTCTGGTCTTGGTTTTGCGATACACGGCTTTCGGCCTTCAAATGCGAGCGCGGCTCTTATTCTGCCGGATGGCGAGCACGATGGGTATCCGCACCAATTGGGTCGATGCCCTGACATTTGGGCTCGGATCGGGAATTGCCGGGATGGCCGGGGTGGCGCTTAGCCAGGTTGACAATGTCGGGCCGAATTTGGGCCAAGCCTATATCGTCGACTCGTTCATGGTCGTGGTGTTCGGCGGCGTCGGCAATCTCTGGGGCACGCTCGTGGGCGCCTTTAGCCTGGGGATTATCAACAAGTTCCTCGAACCCTTCGCCGGCGCGGTGTTGGGCAAGATCCTCGTCCTCATCGTGATCATTCTGTTCATCCAGAAACGCCCGCGCGGTTTGTTCGCGCTCAAGGGCCGCGCGGTGGAGAACTGAGATGGATGTATCGAAACCAGTTGTCAGTCCTTTGTTGGGCCGGATCGACCGGGGTGGATGGATCCTGCTAGGCATCCTCACCGCGGTCGCAATCGTGGTTCCCATCCTCAATCTCAACGTCCCCGCGAGTTCGCCGTTCCATGTTCCCGACTTTGTCGTCGGCCTTATGGGCAAATATCTGGCCTTTGCGTTGTTGGCATTGAGCGTCGATTTGATATGGGGATATTGCGGCATCCTCAGCCTGGGTCACGGCGCCTTTTTTGCCCTCGGTGGTTATTCCATGGGTATGTATCTGATGCGCCAGATCGGCGATCGCGGTGTCTATCAGAACCCGAACCTGCCGGACTTTATGGTGTTCCTCGATTGGAAGGAGCTGCCGTGGTATTGGTGGGGCTTCGATTTCTTCCCCTTTGCGGCGCTGATGGTCGTTTTGGCACCCGGTATTCTGGCCTTTGTTTTCGGCTGGCTAACCTTCCGGTCCCGGGTGACCGGCGTCTATCTTTCGATCATCACCCAGGCGCTTACGTTCGCCTTAATGCTGGCCTTCTTCCGAAACGATATGGGATTTGGCGGCAATAACGGATTGACGGATTTCAAGGATATCCTGGGCTTCGATCTGCAGAGCCAGACCACCCGCGCGACATTATTCGTGCTCAGCGCCGTCGCCGTCGGTCTCGGTTACTTGGTCTGCCGCTATATCGTCACCTCGCGGTTCGGGCTGGTGATGATGGCGATCCGCGATTCGGAAAGCCGGGCGCGCTTTTTGGGCTACCGGGTCGAACTTTATCAGGTGCTGATCTTTTCGGTCTCCGCCGGGCTTGCCGGTATTGCCGGCGCACTTTATGTGCCGCAAGTGGGCATCATCAATCCCAGCGAATTCTCGCCGGCGAATTCAATCGAGATTGTCGTTTGGGTCGCGCTGGGCGGCAGGGGGTCGCTCTATGGGGCGGTCCTGGGCGCGGTTCTGGTGAACTATGCCAAGACGTTTCTGACCGGTGCTTTCCCCGATATTTGGCTGTTTTTCCTCGGCGCATTGTTCGTGGTCGTCACGATATATCTGCCCAAGGGGATCGTCGGCACGGTCCCGACATTCGACTTCCGAAGAAAGAAGAGCCCGCCACCCGAAGCCGCAGTGGAGGAAGCGACATGAACGCGATCGCCGCGGCGCCCGAGGTCAGCGATACCGTCCTCTACCTGCAAAACATCCACGTCGCCTTCGATGGCTTCAAGGCCCTGAACAATCTGAGCCTTTATGTTACCCGCAACGAGCTTCGCGCGGTGATCGGGCCGAACGGTGCCGGGAAGACGACCATGATGGATGTCATTACCGGTAAAACGAAACCCGATCAGGGGCAGGCGTTTTTCATGGGGAACTTCGACCTTAAACGCTCGAATGAAGCGGAGATCGCCAACAAGGGCATCGGCCGCAAGTTCCAGAAACCCACGGTGTTTGAGCAGCACACGGTTTATGAAAACCTCGAGCTGGCCTTGTCTGGGGTGCGCGGCGTAATGCGGGCGCTGATCTATTCCCTGACAAAAGCTAATCGGGCGCGGATCGATGAAGTGCTTGAAATCATCGCCCTCACCGAGCACCGTCATCAGGTGGCCGGCTCTCTCTCTCATGGACAAAAACAATGGCTCGAGATCGGCATGCTGTTGATGCAGGATCCTGAATTATTGCTGGTCGATGAACCGGCAGCGGGCATGACGGATGCGGAGACCGAGGCGACGGCGGTATTGCTGAAGGAAATCGCAAAAGACCATTCAGTGGTCGTCGTCGAACATGACATGGGGTTCGTTCACTCCCTGGATTGCCGGGTGACGGTGCTCCATGACGGAACCGTGCTCGCCGAGGGATCGATGGATTTTGTGCAGAACGACGAACGCGTTATCGAAGTTTATTTGGGGCGCTGAGCCATGCTGAAAGTATCGAACATCGATCTTTATTACGGCGCCAGCCAGGCGCTCCGGAATATCAGTCTCGACGCGGAGCAAGGCCAGGTTACCTGCGTGCTGGGCCGTAACGGGGTCGGTAAAACAAGCCTTCTGCGTGCCGTCGCCGGACAGCAGCCGGTGAAGTCGGGTACGATTTCTTGGAACGATCATGACATCACCAAGCTGGTCCCTCATGAGCGGGCGCGGCGCGGGATCGCCATGGTGCCTCAGGGGCGAGAAATATTTCCCTTATTGACCGTCGAGGAAAATCTTCGGACCGGCTTTGCCCCCTTGCCGTCATCCCTCCGCCACGTCCCCGATGAAATCTTTGAGCTGTTTCCGGTCTTAAAGGAAATGTTGGGACGCCGGGGCGGTGATCTTTCAGGCGGCCAACAGCAACAGCTCGCCATCGCAAGGGCCCTTGTCACCCGGCCCGGTTTACTGATCATGGATGAGCCGACGGAAGGCATTCAGCCGAGCATCATCAAGATGATCGGCCATGTGATCGAACGACTGCGCGAGCGAGGCGATATGGCGATTTTGCTGGTCGAACAATATTTCGATTTTGCGCGGGAGCTTGCCGACCGGTTCGCGGTGATGGACCGGGGAGAGATCGTTCTGGCCGGCGGCCGGGACGATATGGTGGAGGATGATGTTCGACGTTTCCTCACCGTCTGACCGCCTCTCCGACTCCGGAACCGGTGTCCTGGTTCACGGTAGGGCTCAGGTCAAATTTAAACAAAGCGAGGGGGCGAGCAGCCTCGAACGTTTGTTTCATACCGATCCGTTGCGCGTCGTCTTCCCGACACCCGCGCGAAACGATATTCCCCATGCGGTGATTGCGACGACGTCCGGGGGGTTGGTCGGTGGCGACTGGTTGGAACTCGAACTTTCGGTTGCCGATGGGGCGATGGCGCAATTCATGCCTCAGGCGGCCGAAAAAGTGTACCGCTCCACCGGTGCCGACAGCCGGATTACCGTCGAGATCCAGGGCGGCGCCGATTGCTGGATGGAATTTCTGCCCCAGGAAACGATCCTGTTCGACGGTGCCAGATTGCGGCGGCGCACGCGGCTCGATATCGCGGCCGGCGGGCGCGCCCTGGCTGGCGAAATGCTGGTCTTCGGTCGCACCGCCAGCGGGGAACGTCTCGCGACCGGCCTGGTTCGGGATAGCTGGGAAATCCGGCGGGGCGGGCGCTTGGTATGGGCGGACAGCTTTCACATGGACGATGATTTGGCGGCGGTAATCGCAAATCCCGCCTGCCTCGGCGGTGCCGTGGCGACGGCAACGGCGGTCCTTGTCGCCGATGATGCCGCGGCGTGCCTGAAACCAGCCCGGACATTGTTGGCGGAACCGGTGTATGCTATCCGGTGTGGGGCGACCGTCGTAAACGGCGTGTTGGTCGTCCGCTGGCTTGCCGACGATGCCCAGGCGTTACGTAAGCATTTTGGTGTCTTTTGGGGTGGTTTCAGACAGTTGGTGGCAGGATTGCCGGTGGCGTTGCCCCGGCTCTGGCATGTCTAGCGAAAAGGGAGAATACGGGTGAATCTAACGCCACGGGAAAAAGATAAGCTGCTGATTTCGATGGCCGCGATGGTGGCGCGTCGACGGCTGGAGCGCGGGGTCAAACTCAACTATCCCGAAGCCATCGCCTTGATTACGGATCACGTCATCGAGGGTGCGCGGGATGGGCGGTCGGTTGCCGAATTGATGGCCGATGGGGCGGAAGTCATCACCAAGGATCAGGTGATGGAAGGCATCCCCGAGATGCTCCACAACGTTCAAGTCGAAGCAACCTTTCCGGACGGCACCAAACTGGTGACCGTCCATAACCCTATTCGATAAGCCTGCGCAAAAGTTAGGTGGGAGAAACGGCATGATACCCGGCGAAATCGTTACTGCAGCGGAACCGATCACCCTAAATGAAGGGCGGGAAACCATCACGCTCCAGGTTGCCAATACCGGAGACAGGCCCGTGCAGGTCGGATCCCACTATCATTTCAGCGAAACCAATCCCGGCCTGGCGTTCGACCGGGAGGCTGCCAAGGGCTACCGGTTGGATATCGCCGCCGGGACAGGGGTCCGGTTCGAGCCGGGCCAGACCCGGGAGGTTACCCTGGTCACCTATGGCGGCGATCGGGTGGTTCATGGGTTCAATGCCCAAGTCAGCGGCAAATTGGAGGGCTGAGCATGGCCACGCAAATTGAGCGCGGCGCTTACGCCGCGATGTTCGGACCGACGGTCGGTGACAAGGTTCGTCTCGCCGATACCGATCTATTTATCGAGGTCGAGGAAGACCGCACGACCTATGGCGAAGAGGTCAAATTCGGTGGCGGCAAGGTTATCCGCGACGGTATGGGGCAAAGCCAGCGAACCCGGGCCGAGGGCGCCGTCGATACGGTCATCACCAATGCGCTGATCCTCGATCACTGGGGTATCATCAAAGCGGACATTGGCTTGAAAGACGGGCGCATCGCCGCGATCGGAAAGGCCGGTAATCCTGACGTGCAGCCGGATGTGGATATTATTATCGGGCCCGGCACCGAAGCTATCGCCGGCGAAGGCCGGATCGTTACGGCGGGCGGCATCGACGCCCATATCCATTTCATCTGCGCACAGCTTATCGATGACGCACTCTATTCCGGCATCACCACCATGCTCGGCGGTGGCACCGGCCCGGCGGAAGGCACCAACGCCACGACCTGCACACCGGGCTCATGGCACATCGCGCGCATGCTGCAGGCGGCGGACGGGCTACCGATGAATTTGGGGTTCTTCGGCAAGGGCAATGCATCGCTGCCCGGTGCGCTGACCGAGCAGGTTCTCGCCGGTGCTTGCGGGCTTAAGCTGCATGAGGATTGGGGGACCACACCGTCGGCCATCGATACTTGTCTCGGCGTTGCCGACGAGATGGATATCCAGGTGGCGATCCATACCGATACCTTGAACGAGTCCGGCTTTGTGGAAAACACCATCGCGGCGTTTAAGGGCCGGACGATCCACGCCTATCACACCGAAGGCGCGGGCGGCGGACACGCGCCGGACATCATCAAGCTCTGCGGCGAGAGCAATGTGATCCCGTCTTCGACCAATCCGACACGACCGTTCACGGTCAATACCATCGACGAACATTTGGATATGCTGATGGTCTGTCATCATCTGGACGCCCGCATTCCCGAAGACGTCGCCTTCGCGGAAAGCCGGATCCGCCGGGAAACCATCGCCGCCGAGGATATCCTTCATGATCTCGGTGCGTTCAGCATCATCTCGTCGGACAGCCAGGCCATGGGGCGGGTCGGGGAGGTGATCATCCGCACCTGGCAGACCGCCGACAAAATGAAAAAACAGCGGGGCTCTTTGGCCGGTGAAAAGGGCGACAACGATAACCTTCGCGCCAGACGCTACGTTGCGAAATACACCATTAATCCGGCTATCGCTCACGGTATTTCGGACCATGTTGGCTCGATTGAATCCGGGCAGATGGCGGAT
>JAQCKY010000037.1 GCA_027592155.1 Pseudomonadota bacterium | reverse complement strand
GATTCACGAGGAGCGCGACGAGGCCAGGCGTAAAAACACCGTTCGTGCTCTCACCGTAGAGATGCTCGATCGTGCACCGTATCTGTGGCTGCCGATCGGCTATGTCTACACAGCCTGGTGGCCCTGGGTCAAAAACTATGGCGGTGAATTGCGCGTCGGGGCACAGCGGCCGGGACCGATCTACGCGAGGATCTGGATAGATCAGAAACTCAAGAAGGATATGGGGTTTTAGATGAGCGAACCACTGCTGCGCGTTGAAGACTTGTGTGTCAGTTTTCGTACCGACAGCGGTATTGTCCGAGCCGTTGACTGTGTCTCGTTGCACGTCAATCAGGGTGAAACGCTTGCGATCGTCGGCGAAAGTGGATCCGGCAAAAGCGTGACCGCTCTTTCGATCATGGGACTGGTCGGTGACTCGGGCAAGATCAACCAGGGCCGTATTCTGTTTGACGGCGTCGATCTGGTCGCCCTGCGCGAGTCAGCCATGCGCAAGATCCGCGGCAACCGGATCGCCATGATTTTCCAAGAGCCGGTGAATTCCCTCAACCCGCTGCACTCTATCGAGCGCCAGATCAGCGAAGTGCTGTTCCTGCACAAGAAGCTGTCGCCGCCCCAAGCGCGGGCACGGGTCGAGGAATTGCTGAACCTGGTCGGCATGGAGGAAGCGATTCCCCGCCTGCACAATCTGCCCCACGAATTTTCAGGCGGGCAGCAGCAGCGCATCATGATCGCCATGGCTTTGGCCAATGATCCGGAACTGTTGATCGCCGATGAGCCGACCACCGCGCTCGATGTCACGATCCAAGCACAGGTTTTAAAGCTGTTGCGGGAGCTCACCGAACGGCTCGATATGGGAATGCTGCTGATCACCCACGATCTCGGCATTGTCCGGCGCATGGCACAGCGGGTCTATGTAATGAACCAGGGCGAGATCGTCGAGACCAATACCACCGAGGAATTGTTCCAGCGACCTCGGCACGCCTATACCCAACACCTGCTGGCCGCCGAACCCAAAGGACGACCGGAGTCTGTCTTCGACGGCTCCCGGGATATCCTGTCCACAGAAAACCTCAAAGTCTGGTTCCCGATCCGCAAGGGGTTCATCCGCCGCACGGTGGGCCATATCAAAGCCGTCGACGGTATTTCATTGACCCTGTACGAAGGCCATACCCTGGGCGTCGTCGGCGAATCCGGCTCCGGCAAATCGACCCTGGGACGTGCCTTGCTCCGGCTCGAGTCCAGCGACGGACCGATCCGTTTCGAAGATAAAAAGATCAGCGAGTTTTCGTTCAAGGAAATGCGGCCCTTGCGCCGCGAACTGCAGATCGTCTTCCAGGACCCGTTCGGATCGATGTCGCCGCGCTTGTCGGTGTTCCAGGTGATCGAGGAAGGGTTGCTGGTCCACAACCTCGGCGCCACCTATGACGCGCGGCGCAAGCTTGTCGCCGAGGCTTTGGAAGAAGTCGAGCTCGACGCCGAGACCATGGACCGCTACCCCCATGAATTCTCAGGCGGCCAGCGCCAGCGCATCTGCATCGCCCGGGCGCTCGTTCTCCGGCCCAAAATCCTCGTGCTCGACGAGCCGACCTCGGCCTTGGATATGTCGGTGCAGGCCCAGATCGTCGAGCTGCTGCGCGCTTTGCAAATAAAGCACAAGCTGGCCTATCTGTTTATCAGCCACGACCTGAAAGTCGTCCGCGCGCTGGCCCACGATTTGATTGTGATCCGCTACGGCAAGGTGGTCGAGGCCGGCACCTCCCAGCAGGTCTTTGAAAACCCCAAAGAGGCTTACACCAAAGCCCTAATGAAGGCGGCCTTCAAGATCGAGGCGGACGAGACCGGCGCGGTGAGCCGTTAAGAAAAGCCGGCGGTTCTCATAAGCCGTCGCGTCCTTCGATCCCGTACACGCCGTCGTCGGTGACGATGTAATCGATGCGGTCGTCAACCAGCGCTTTTGCGGCTTCTTCGGGGTTATTGACGATCGGCTCTTCGTGGACGTTGAAGCTCGTATTGACCAAAACCGGTAATCCGGACTCGGCTTTGAAGGCTTGGAGGATATCGTAATAGAGCGGATTTTCGCTTCGCCGGATGATTTGCGGGCGTGCCGTTTCGTCGACATGGACGACGGCGGGGATCTTGCCGGACCATTCCTTTTTGACGTCACAGGTTATGGTCATGAAACGGCAGGCATAGGCGTTGGCGTCCGTGACCTCGAAGACGTCGCGCGCATCCCCTTCTGCGACGACCGGTGCGAAAGGCATAAACTCACTGCGGTCCAGGCGGGTATTCAAGGAGTCGTTAGTCCGCTGTTAAGAAGCCGTTTTGAGTGCAGATTGCAGTGATATCGCGGCCCGTATTGCGGTGATAATTTTGCGCAAGAGTTTTTTCAGCCACTTGAGGATGAGGCGGAGGTTGTAGCCGACGGCGCTCATGACGGCGTTGATCTGGTCGCCTTGGCGGCCTTTGAGGAAGTTTCGGTCGAGATGGCCGTCGGTTTTGCAATGGCCGATGACGGCTTCGATGGCGGATCGTCGCCGGAGTTCCTTCTTGATCTGGCCATGGACGCCGCGTTTTTGTCCTGAGCGGAAGACCCGGCCGGGATTGGGCGCATCATGGCCGACATACCCCTTGTCGACATAGACCCGCTCGATCTCGCGGCCGGTCAGGGCTTGGGTCTCTTCGATCACCTCCCTGAGCGTATGTCCATCATAGGGATTACCCGGCAATGCCTTGGCATGAAGGATGAACTGCCCGCCCTTGCAGCGTTTGTTGGTGGTGGTACCCAACTGACGGATCGCCGTCTCCAGCAGCCCGGCGTCGGTCGGGAAGGCGACGTTCTTGGGCTGCACGGTGGTATCGACGGTGACGCGGGCCAGATCGCTCTTCTTCAAGGCCCCGGTGTTGTGGGCGATGCGCAAGCTCTCCTGTAAAAGAATATCCAGCCTATCGCCGATGCGCTTGCGCCAATGGCTCATGCCGGAACGCTCGTGCGGAAGCGTGTGCTGAAAGAACTCCTCGCCCGTGAAGTACTGGAAATAGGGATCATGCACCCAGCGGTCCCACACCTGCTCGTCGGAGAGGGCGTAGGTGTGCTTCAACAAAAACATGCCGATCATGAAGCGTACTGGTTCCGCCGGGCGACCCTCGTTGGAAAAACAATCCGCCAACTGCTCGTCGAGCCAACTCCAGTCGATCCTGTCCGCCAAAGCCACAAGCTCGTGCTTCATGTTGATGATCTGATCGAGACGGGCGCGGAAAAGATCGTCATGCCGCGCTTTGGGCTGCTGTTTCGGGCGCATTCAAACCTCCGAAGGGAAGACCTTCAGAGAATCACAAACCGGCCAAAAAATGAATCCCAAATCGCAAGAAAACACATCCCCAAACACGTTTTCTTGCAAATCCCATTACTTTAAATTAGCGGAAACTCTATGCCAACCAACAGTGTTAGAGTTCTTCACGGGGGACAAAATAGGGAGCGTTCTGACGGGGCTGCGTGCGCCAGCGGCTAAGCCGCCTGGTTGGCCGGAATCTCTGTCAGCAAGGAATAAAGTGCCTCGGCGCTGTCAGAGCCGCGTAGCTTCTCAAGCATCGTCTGGTCCCGTAGAAGCCGCGATACCTTTGCGAGAGCTTTGAGATGTTCCGCGCCGGCCGATTCGGGTGCGAGCAGTAGAAATATTAGGTCAACGGGACGTTCGTCCACGGACTCGAAATCGATAGGCCGTTCGAGGCGTGCGAACAATCCGCTAAGCGGCGCTTCACCGGGAAGCTTTCCGTGAGGAATGGCGATGCCGTTGCCGACCCCGGTGGTGCCGAGCTTCTCACGTTCCAGCAGGGTATGGAAAATCTCACGTTCCTCGATCCCGATTACTTCGGCGCCTCGTTTCGAGAGTTCCTGCAAGGCCTGTTTCTTGCTGGTAACCTTGAGATTCGGAATTACGCCTTCGGGTGACAAGAGGTCGATAATTTCCATGCCGGAGCCCTAATTTATTTCAACGAGCGTTGTCATTTCGCACACAGTACAGCCCGGATATAGGTTAACGGGCGTCTACGTCAATCTCTTAGCAATCAAACGGCGGTCTCTATCGACGTAAAGAATTCGACGTTAAGTCCAGATGGTCTGTCTGGACCGTGGAAACGAAATTCCCTCAATAAATACCGCTAAATTATTACCTCGGGCGCGAAGTGGCCGGACGTTAGAACCGGAACCTCACCGAGTCAAGACGTGAGTGTTTCGGCGTTCGAGAGGCCGGAAAATGCCCACTAGAAGCTCATCGCCTTTGACCGCCGCCGCTGAACCGAGGATGGAATTTTAAGCGATTCCCGATACTTAGCGACGGTCCGCCGAGCGATATCGATGCCTTCGGCGTTTAGAAGTTCGACCATCTTATCGTCCGAAAGCACGGCTTTTGGCGATTCCTCGTTGATCAATGTCTTAATGCGGTGGCGAACGGCCTCGGCGGAATGAGACTCACCTCCCGACGACGAGGAGATCGCCGGCGTGAAAAAATATTTCAGCTCGAAGATCCCGCGCGGGGTATGCATGTATTTATTCGATGTCACTCGGCTTACGGTACTTTCGTGCATCTCAATGGCGTCGGCGATGTCACGGAGAACGAGAGGTTTCAGAAATTCGACGCCTTTGGAAAAGAATGCTTCCTGTTGGCGGACCAACTCCTCGGCGACTTTTAGAATCGTTGTCGCACGCTGATGTAACGCTTTGACCAGCCAGTTTGCCGATTGCATCCTATCGACAAGGTAGTTCTTTTCCTCTTTGGTTCGAACCGCCGTGCGAACCTCGGCATAATACTGATGATTGACGAGAACCCGGGGCAGGGTCTCGTTGTTCAATTCTATTGACCAGCCACCGGGGCGAGATCGCATGATGACGTCAGGCGTAATGGGTTGTGAGATAACGTGCTCGAAAGATTCGGCGGGTCGATGGTTGAGGGCCCAGATTTCATCCACCATATCCTTGATGTCGTCCAGATCGACCCCGCATCGTTTGGCCAAGGCAGGATAGTCATGCTGCTTGAGCAGTTCGACGTTCGCCAGCATTGCTTCCATGGCCGGATCCAACCGGCCGCGTTCGCGAAGCTGAATAGCCCAACATTCCGTCAAACTGCGCGCGCAGATTCCCGACGGGTCCAAATGCTGCAGCTTGTCGAGGACCAGTTCCACGCGGGTCACGGAACATCCAAGATTTTCCGCCGCGGTTTCACAGCTTTCGGTCACGCGGCCTGCGTCATCTAGGGAATCGATCAGATGTACGGCGATCATGCGGTCGACAGCATCGGACATGTCGATCTGGATCTGGTCTATCAGATAGTCGCGGAGGGAAACCTCTTGAGAGACGCTTTGTTCGATCCCGTATTCGATGCTGTCAAAATCATGTCCTCCACCGGCGTTTCCACCCCCTAAGTCCCAGCTGATCGAGGAATCGCTGAAATCGGTGGTGTCCGTTTCGGCCTCATTTCCGGCATTCCAAATGTCTTCGGAATCGACGTCGAGATCACCGCCGTCAAGCATCGTGGCGTCATCGCTCGTCGTAACATCGATACCGGTATCCTCCCCTTCCTGCGGGGTGGTTTGTTCTACCGGTGTCGTCTCATCGGCGGACGGTGAATCCGCGGTGTCCTCGCGTTCCAGGATCGGATTTTCGGAGAGTTCCTGTTCGACATATTCCAGCAACTCGACATTGTTCAATTGCAGCATCTTGATGGCCTGCTGCAATTGAGGGGTCATGACCAGGGATTGACCCTGGCGGAGTTCGAGTCTGGGTCCGATCGTCATCTGCCGTGATCCAACGAAAAACGCTTCATTGCCCGCTTCATTGCCCGCTTCACTGCCATTGTACGAACAGCGTTAGGAAAGCGATCTGTTTTTGGCAGAATTCGTGGCATCGGCATACACGACAAGGATACTATAGGCTGAACCGGTCGCCGAGATAAACACGGCGAACGTCTTCGTTGCCGACGATATCGTCGGAGGTTCCCTCCATCAGGACCATGCCGTCATGGATGACATAGGCCCGGTCAATAACATCCAAGGTGTCGCGAACATTATGATCGGTGATGATGACGCCAATCCCACGATCCTTGAGATGGATGACCAGATCGCGGATATCGTTGACGGCAATCGGATCGATGCCGGCCAGCGGCTCGTCCAGCAGGACAAAATTTGGGCGGGAAGCTAGCGCCCGGGCAATTTCAACCCGTCGCCGTTCCCCGCCGGATAGGGCGAGGGCCGGTGTCCGGCGGAGATGGGTGATGGAGAACTCGGCAAGGAGAGCATCCAGCATGGTCTCGCGCCGGTCCCGGGATTTCTCCACGACTTCAAGGACGGCCCGGATGTTCCCTTCGACGGTGAGGCCTCTAAAGATCGATGCTTCCTGCGGTAGATAGCCGATGCCAAGCCGGGCCCGGCGGTACATGGGCAAATCGGTAATGTTGTGGCCGTCCAAGATGATCGAGCCGTAATCCGGTTGGATCAGTCCGATCATAATGTAGAAACAGGTCGTTTTACCGGCGCCGTTGGGACCTAGAAGACCAACCACCTCGCCCCGCTTGATGGCAAGAGAAACGCTGCGGACCACGGGACGTTTGTCAAAACGTTTGCCGATATTCTCAGCGACAAGACCGCGAAAATTATCGGCCACGAGACGCGGTTTCATCTCTTGGTTGGACTCGCTCAGTCCTGTTGGTTTGTCTTCACCCGCCGTCATTTTCTGATCTTTGTTGTCATGATGATATATGAATATCTTGAGCGGGGCCTATTGCCCCTGGTTTTGGGGACTTTGAGCCTTGGGTTTGGGGTCGGGTCTCCTCGGCAGTATTAAGCCTCGTACACGCCCTGAGTTTCGCCCAGGACCCCCTAACATATTACTAATCCCGGTGTTCAAATTAACCTCTGCACGCTCGCCTTGGAGGATGTTTTTGCCCCGATTTATACGCACACGGCCGTTTAGGATGGCGATTCCGGTCGTTACATTATACACCCCTCGGTCTGCCCGTACTTTGTCCTCGACGGTGTCGATCTGGACGTTATCAAACGCCTCGACCCGCTGTACGCGGGTTTTGCCGGATTTGTCTGAGCGCAGGTAGGCGACCAGGACGTCGGCCCGAAGAATCTTTCCATCTCGTGTCACGACGGCATTTCCCCGCGCGATCGCTTGCCGTGTCTTTTCGATATATTCCAATTGGCGGTCCGCGGTGATCGTTGTTTCCGGCGTTGTAAATTTTACCGAACGCCCGGTCAGGACCAAGATGGCCTTCTCCATATCGTATACGGCGGTTTCACCCGTTGCGGTTTCCGTATTGGAAACAATTTTTACGGACCCGACCGCATCGAGGCGTGTCAAATCGGTGCCGCCGGCGCTTTTCTTTTTGTAATAAGCGCGCAATTCGTCGCCGGATACGGTTACGCCTCCTCGCGTTGCGCGCGCCTTGCCGCGGGCAATCAGGATTTCGTCTTCTTGTTGCCACTCGATGCCGTCATCGGCGAATACCTCGATGGCTTCGTCGGGCTTGCCGCTCGCGAGGTTAAGGCCTTGTGCCGTAACCGGCTGGGGCGGGAAAGCGAGGACAGCAATCATTGCGGTTACGGCAATCGAGTATAGTCGCGGAAGGGTCCAGCGCATCACTTGGGCTCTTCGGCGCCGGGATTGATGACGAGTTTGGATTTTCCGGTGAAATACATTGTCTTGCCCCGGTCGCTCATGCGGAAGCCCTCCGCTTCCAAGGATCCGAACGGTCCTTGGCCATCAATCGCCTTATGACCGGTCGCAACGCCCAGGCCGAGATCGATGCGCGCCGATTCCGTATTAAACTCGTAACCGGAATCGTGGAATAAATTTACCGAACCGGCGAGATCGAGAACCTTTGCATCCTTATCGAAAACCCCTGTATTGGCAGTAAGAACAAGGGACGAGCCATCTTTGATCGCGATATCTGCCTTCGGCATTTCCAGATCGACGGCGGAAGATCCCTGGAGGATGTTCTTCGCCAGATCGGCCGTGATCGAAAAGGGCTGGTTTTTTTCATCAGCGCCGACGAACCGCGCATTGACCATATTGGGATCGTCGGTGTCGGTTAGCTTTAACTGGCCAAAGCCGAGCGGCAAGCCGGCTTCGATCCCGTGCACCTGCGGCCAGACAACGACGACGACCATCAGCACCAGAGCCGTGACCGGCAGCAACAACTTCATCCAGGAAACAAAGCGACTGTAATGAGCAGGCTTCGCCCGCGACTCCATCGGTGTAACCGTGATGGGGGCTCTCGCGGTCTTTACATCAATGCTTTCGGGCAGGCTATCCATGGCGAATTTACGCGACTCCGGCGCGCAGGCAATCGTGAATATGGATCAGGCCGACCACGATGTCGTCTTCGGTGACAAAGAGGTTGGTGATTTTCTTTTCGTTCATGATCTGGACGGCTTCGCTGGCCAACGCGGACGGCCGGATCGTTTTTGGGCCGATGGTCATAATGTCGCGGGCGGGTCGCGAAAATACGCCCTCGGTTAAATGGCGTCGTAAGTCACCATCGGTGATGATGCCCTCGAGATGATTGTCCGCCGTGACGATTCCGATGCAGCCAAGGCTCTTTACCGTCATTTCAACCAGCACATCGGCGACTTTGCTGTCGCCGGCGGCCAAAGGAAGTTGATCTCCGGTGTTCATAAGGTCGGAAACGCGCAATACCTGAATCGTCCGCTGTGCCAGTTGGCCACGGGGGTGGAGGACATAATAATCCCCCGGTGAAAAGCCCTTCCGCTCCATCAACGCGACGGCAATGGTATCGCCCAGGGCCATCATCAAGGTTGTCGAGGTCGTCGGCGCCAAACCCATGGGGCAGGCCTCTTCGCTGTCGGGTAGTGTTAAGGCGACATCTGCCGCTTCAACCAAGGTGCTGTTCTTGTTTGCGGTAATGGCGACCAGGGGGATTTTGAACCGCCGGGTATAGGCGACGAGGTCGGACAACTCGTGGGTCTCGCCGGAATTTGACAAGGCGAGAACGGAATCCGCAGGCGTAATCATGCCCAGGTCACCATGGCTCGCTTCAGCGGGGTGAACAAACAGCGCCGGCGTTCCGGTTGATGACAGTGTCGCCGCAATTTTTACGGCGACGTGGCCGCTTTTTCCCATGCCGGTGACGACAACGCGGCCACTCGTTGCTTGAAATAAATCGAGTGCTTGAGAAAATTCCGCGCCCAACGAGTCGGCCAATGCCTGCAGCGCTTCGACTTCGAGTTTTAGGACGCGATGGGCCGATGCTAGATCCCCATCCACGTCATTGGACGAGATTGTGGCGGATTTCACAGCCTGATTCTCTGAAGCCATCTAAAAGCCCTACAAGTCACAGATATTCTTACAGTTCGCTATATTTCGCAGCGGCAGACCCAAATAGTTTGCCAGGGCGTTAAGTCGGTCTGGCTTTGATCAGCACCAAAATTCCGTTTTCTAATATTGCACGGAATCTGGCCGTTTTTCAGGCCCAGTATGTGAGTCAACCATGAAAAGGTCAACAAATTCGTATAGTTGGCCAAAAAATTGCATGGCCGCTAGGTATTATGCTCGGTGCCGTTCTTGCCGAGACTCGGACATCTTCGAACCAAATGGTTACGAATGCGCAAATATGTCCTGGTCTGCCCAGCCGGTTAAATCGAGTTCGGCGCGGTGGGGCAGAAATTCAAAACAGGCGTTTGCCAGATCTGTCCTGTTTTCGCGCAGTAACCGCCGGTCCAAGACTTCCTTCAGACGGTGAAGATAAAGCACATCCGACGCCGCATATTCCAGCTGCTGAGGCGAAAGTTCGTTGGCGCCCCAGTCCGATTGCTGCTGCTGTTTAGAGATGTCGACGTCTAACAATTCAGCGCAAATGTCTTTCAGACCATGACGATCGGTGTAGGTCCGCGTCAGTTTGGATGCGATCTTGGTGCAATAGACGGGACGGCAGGTAATGCCCAGATACTGCTTAATGACGGCGATGTCGAAGCGGGCAAAGTGAAAAATCTTGAGAATACTCTCATCGGCGAGAATTTTTTTCAGGTTGGGCGCGTCATATTGACCGGCTTTGAACTGGACC
>JAQCKY010000036.1 GCA_027592155.1 Pseudomonadota bacterium | reverse complement strand
TGTTGAGCAAGAAGGATTCCGTCGGCACCGGCTTCAGCGGGTTTATCTTCGGATATGATCCCGCCTCCGGTGAGGCCTTGCCATGGCTTCTTCAGGTCTACCAGAATGCCGCCGGCGACCCCGATTCAGCCGGTTTCTGGGCGGTCTTCATTCTGGTCATTCTGTTGTTCCTGGACCCTGAAATCCGAAAATCGCCCCGCAAAGTATTGTCCGCGCTGGCCGATGCCGGCGTCATTATTTCGGAGCTGTTTCTCCTCCTGATCGCGGTGTCGATCATCGATGTGAGCGTCAATTTCACAAACTTCACCGGCATTTTGACCATCGATATCCTGAACTGGCTGCGGGACATCCAAACCTTCTCGCTGTTCGGGACCGATATCACCATCGGCGGCTCCCTCTACCTCTTGCTTGCGCTGACCGTCGCGATGGTGGCGACAATCCTCCTCGGCATGGGCATGCCGACATTGCCGGCTTACGTAAATGTCATCTTGATCATCGGGCCGCTGCTCGTGGCGTTGGGTACGTCGTTTTTCACCGCGCATATGTTCATATTTTACTTCGCGGTGGCGTCCGCCATTACCCCGCCGGTCGCCATCGCCGCCTTTGCGGCATCGACCATATCGAAATCGGAGCCGCTGGCGACCGGCTTCGCCGCCGTTCGCGCCGGTATTGTGATGTTCACGATCCCCTTCGTCTTTGCCTTCTATCCGGAGCTTTTGTTGATCGAGCAAGCCCAGCTCGCTCAGGCGATCGAGGGTGGATCCGGAGCGGAGAAGACGTTCCTTCCCGGCTATGACGGCACCGTCAGCCTGGCGATGATCAGTTGGCTGCTCTTCAAACTCGTCGTCGTCCTCTATCTGGTCGCGAGCGCATTGAGCAGGCATGATAAGATTGGGCTGTCGGCGGTCGGCATCATCTTCAGGATATTGCTGGCCATCCTGATCCTGTTGAAGATAGAGGTCATATCGATAGGGGCCTTGATCGTCGCCGGCATTTACCTCGCTTACCATCATCTGGTCGCGCCTAGGCTCGGGCCAAAGCTCAGGCCAAAGCTCGGTGGGAGCGCACAGCCAAGCGAGACAGGATGATTTTCTTATTACCGCTTTTTGGCTCGCCACTCCCAAGGCAGCTCAAACTCTCCCTGCCAGAGGCCTTTTTTAGCTTTGCGGGCAGCTTCCTCCAACGGGACGTAATCGTCCGAATCTGGACCTGAGGCGACCGCCCAACCGGACTCGACTAGCTTGCGGTTGATGATCTCTCCTCGGAGAGAGCAGATCGCGAGCATGTGGCCATCGTTGCTACGGTCCATCTGTTCGCAATGCAGGCGGGACGGGCCAACCAATCTGGCAAGAAACGCGGCCGCCTCCTTGCCGCAAGGGTACGATTTTCCACCAACGGTGCAGGTTTGGCGCAAGTCCGGCGCATCGATGCCGTGCAGGCGCACGCGCTGCGCCTTGATTACCATGGTCCGGCCGTTGACCACCTTCCCGGCGCCCTCGACGCCGGGATTATCCCGGCTCTGAAGCAAAAAAAACGCGACCCCGACCAACACCAAAACGGGCAGTACAAGAAACTTGAAGAACATCTAATTGGTACCAGCTTCAGTGAAGGTCCGCAAGATAACGCGGGTTGGGCGCAACGCCAATCACGCCATCGTCACAAAGCTTTTACTCAAAACAGCAGCCGGATTGGCTATATATAAACGGGCTATCGCAGATTCTTTTACAAATTGATAGACGACAAGGAATTCGAACATGGACAGACGGGAGTTTTTGAGCACAGCCGCCGCGGCTGGCGCCGTTGCGGCAGGGCTGAGCCCGCTGCTGATCCCCTCTCCCGCCCATGCCAAACCGCCCGTTAGGGGCGAGATTCGAACCTTTACCTTGGCGCCCAGTATCCGGCCTCGGCCGACAACAACCTGGAAAACCGGCGACGGTAAAACCCTGAGCCTCGCCGATTTTGCCGGTAAAGTCGTCCTGCTCAATTTCTATGCCGCCTGGTGCCCACCCTGCATCCGTGAACTGCCCTCGGTCGACCGGCTTCAGGCTAAACTCAAAAGCGACAAGTTCGAGGTCATCGCGATGAGCATTGACGCTAAAGGCAAATCCACCGCCCGCCGATTGATCAAACGGCAATTGAAGTTAGAGAACTTAGACCTCCACCTCGATCCAAAATCCGTGATGGCGCGGTCACTAGGGCTGCGCAGCATGCCGACGACGTATGTCTTCGATGCCAAAGGCCACGAGGTCGGCAAGCTGGAGGGTGCGGCGGAATGGGACTCCCGCGATGCGGTTGCCTTGATGAAATATTTCATCGACAATCCGAAATATTCGGACTCGCTCTCTTAACGCGCTAGGGCACAGCCACCATCAGCAATCCGCCCGTGACCGCGATATTGTTGCAGAAAATCCAGATATGCGTCTCGCGGGGGCGTGGCTCCGTCATATTCCAAAAATCGTGATAAATCAGATTTGCCATCACGGTGAAGAGGATCAACAACCCGGCACCGATCGTCGTATAAAAATCGAACGCCACCATCAACCCCCCGACAAACATCGTTACGATGCCGGCGGCTGCGACGAAGGTCGGGAACGGAAGCTTATGATCGCGCATCTGAGTGACGTGCGTTTGAAAATCGGGCAGCGCCGTTATCCCCCGAAAGAGAAACAGGAAGGCAATGAATCCATGGGCGATGATTTCCACGAAGGTATGGTCGGCGTGCATGGTGTTTTCAATCGACAGTTCAATAATTCGCTCAAAGACTAGCCGCTCAAATCCAAATACGAAAACATTCGATCTCCTCTAGCGCGTCCTCCCCTGTGCGTGTTTAATCTATCAATGATCAGGTTGATATTCATGCTGGCGCTCCTTGCGTCGGTTCCCCTCACCGCCGCGGTAGCACAGGTCAAGGTCGATCTTGAACTGATCCTGATGGCGGATGGATCGGGCAGCGTCGATGAGGAAGAATTCGCCCTGCAACGCAGCGGTTATGCCCGGGCGCTCCGCGATCCCCGCATCATCAACGCCATCCAATCCGGCCCCAGCGGTGGAATCGCACTGGCCTATGTGGAGTGGAGCGGGCCCGGACTGCAAGTTCCCGTGGTCGACTGGACCCACCTGCGCACGAAAGCCGAAATCCTTGCGTTTGCGAAGGAGCTGGAGGAACACCCCCGGGAGCTTTACGGCGGCGGTACAGCTGTCGGCAGCGCCATCGAATGGGCGACCGAATCATTATCCAGCAACAAGTTCGACGGCCGCCGCCGGGTGATCGACGTCTCCGGTGACAGACCGGACCGCCATGGGCTCCCCGCCGATGTCGGCCGGGACCGGGCCGTCGCAAAGGGCATCACCATCAACGGCTTGCCTATTCTTGAAGGCTTCTTCGGACTCCAACAATGGTTCCAGCAAAATGTCATCGGCGGCCCCGGCGCCTTCTCGATCCCTGCCCGCGGCTTCAATGATGTCGGCACCGCCATCCGGCTGAAACTGATCCGCGAGATCGCCGGCCGGATCGTGGAGCAAGCGGATGCACAGCAATCGAACTAGCCGCCGCTAGCCTTCCGAGCCGATCCGAACATCTTTGAATTGCTCTTTCAGCGCGGTCCGCTGGACTTTCCCGCTCAAGGTTTGCGGCATACTGTCGACAATGGCGAGATAGCGCGGGCGTTTGAAACGGGCAACCCGTTCGGCGGCGTGCGCCATGATTTCGTCCGACGTTGCTTGCGCCCCGGCTTTGAGAATAACCGCCGCCGCCGGCAGCTCGCCCCAGGTTTCGTCGGGGATACCGAACGCGGCGCAGGCGGCGACCGCCGGGTGATCCTCAATCGCGTTCTCCAACTCGACGGGTGAAATATTCATACCGCCGGAAATAATGATCTCTTTTTTGCGCCCGACCAAGGTCACCACACCATCCTCATCGACAGTGCCGAGATCGCCCGTCCAGCCCCAGCCATCGCCCGATTTGTAATAGGCCGCCGTCTCTTCGGGCAGGTCGAGATAATAGTCGAACATGTTGAGGCCCCGGCAAACGATCTCCCCCTCCTCGCCGGGGGCGGCGGGCTCGCCGGGAGCCTTATAGACCGTGAACTCGATACGCGGGCCGGGGCGGCCAAGGGAGCCCGGTTTGGCGCGGCGCTCGACCGGTTGCTGACACAACACATGGCTGGTTTCCGTTGAGCCAAAGGCCTGGACGATATCGGTGGTGGGCATTGCAGTCTCGGCGCGGCGGATCAGTTCCTCGGTTGCCGGCGCGCCGCCATAAATGAACGTCTTCAACGATTTCAACCGTGCCGCGGAAAAATTCGGATGATCCAACAGCATCGCCATTTGCGTCGGGACGACAAAGGCGATGGTGATCTTGTGCCGCTCCACGGCCGTCATGAATTGTTCCGGGTCCCATTTCTCCAGGATCACCGCGCAAGCGCCGCCGATGATGATCGGGTGGAACCAGCTATAGAGCCCGGCCGCATGGCAGAGCGGAATGGTGGCGGCACAGACGTCATCGGGGCCAATCGGAATATCCTCGGCCGCCGCCGTTGAGGCAACAAGACGCGCCCGGTTACTGGAAACCGCACCCTTGGGGTTGCCGGTCGTACCGCTGGTATAGAGAATACAGAGTTCATCTTCGGGCTGTATCGTCACATCCGGCAGTGTATCGGGCTGATTACCCACAACGTCCTCATAGGTCAGCACACCTTCCGGAAAACCTTGTCCGATACCGACAAACTGCGGATGGTGATCAAGCTCGTCCTTGATTTGATCGTAAACCGCATAAGCACCGGCATGGCCGAAGAGATATGCCGCCTTGGTTTGGTTGAGCACGAATGCCAGCTCACGCGGCGTGAACCGCGAGGAGAGATGTACCAGCACCGTATTGGTCCGCGCAGCCCCATAATGGATCAAGGCATATTCCACGCAGTTCGGCGTCATGATGGCTATCCGATCAATCGGGTCACCCGAAAGTGCGATCAGCCCATTGGCAAACTGATTAACCCGCCGGTCGAACTCGGCGTAGGTGACGACCTCATCACCGAATATCAGCGCCGGGCGGGTGGGCGCGCGCACCGCGATATCGCGCGGTACATCGCCGCTAAGTAGATGAGGAAGGTCGGTCACAGCCAGATTTCAATCATCAAGAATATTGTTTGAAAAGAGCCTAGCAGCCCGGCGATCACACCCTCAACATTTCCTTAGCCTTGCGCAGCATCTCTTCCGCCTCCGCCGTATGTTTGAGGCCTTCCTTCCGGTCGACGGGAACGGTTTCTTTATCGTCAGCGGTCGGCAGTTTCTCCCAGGGGTAAGTTGCGACCTTGGAGTTACCGAGATCCGTCGGGCGTTCGAGATGCACGTCCCGTTCGCTGACATTTTTGGGAACCACGACCCTTTTGTTGACGATCTCCAAATCCAGCCACCATTTTTTTATCGGATTTCGCCGGCCGTACTTCAACGCGTCATCGAGCCAGATGAGAAACCGCCGGGTGAAAGGAAGTTTGATCGCCGACCAAAGTGCCAAGCGATGCATCATCAAGCCTTCTTTGTTGAAGGGGCACATTTTCATGCAGCGGCCGCAGGACGAGCCTTTGGGGTTCGTGGTCCGGTATTTAGTGCATTTCTCGACGTCCGGCTTCCAAATCTCATAACCGTTATAGAGAACCTTATCGCCGAACGGGATCGCCTGGGCCGGGCATTCCCGAGCGCATTTTTTGCACTTGTTGCAAAAGTCCTGGAGGCCGAAATCGATTGGTTTATCAACGGCCAGCGGCAGATCGGTGGTGATCACCGCCGGCTTGTGACGGGGTCCAATGAAGGGGTTGAGGATCAGCTCGCCGATCCGGCTTAGTTCCCCAAGTCCGGCGAGCAGCATCAGCGGAATCTGCAAGACATCGCCATCGGCGTTGGAATGAGCCTGTGCCTCATACCCGAGACGGCGGATATAATCGGCCGTGATGACGGCGTTGGTCGAGCCCTTGAGATAGGCACGGTAACTTTGCGCACCGGAAATCCAATCATCCCCGCTCGACCCTTCCATGGTCTCCCAACCCTGATCGATGACCAGAACGATGGCGTACTTATGCCGCGTCGTGATTGGCTCGCCCTTATCGTCGTGGGAGTACCAGGCATATTCGGGTATCTCGCAAATCCCGACCATGTCCGCATCCAGGAAGTAACAAAGCGATTTGATGTGCTTGGACATCTCTTCGGGATCATCAGGAAGCGGCGCTTTTTCGGCTGCCGGTTCGCCGCGGTGCAACGGCACCTCGTTCCAATGGGTATGACCCATCGCCGCGTTGAGCGGCGTCTTGGTAATAAACCGTTTTACTTCGCGCTTCGCGGTATCGCCCAGATCGCCGTAAAAGGCACGGAAGAAAAACCCGGCCCGTTTGGGGACCTGCTTGACGTCATCGGTGATTAATGTCGTTGGCTTGTCGACCCGCTTGATCTTTTCCAACGGAAATTTACCCAAATGCATGGGCCGCTTTTTTCGTGAAAAGATCCGCATGGCGGCGTCTCCAATTCCTAAGAGTGCAATTTTTATTAGTATCATTTGATACTAAATTGAATTATAACACGCACTTATCGCCAGTCCAATCGACAGTCCAATCACTCGACACCGAGAGAAACCTTGGAAGTCAGTCGGTAATGTTTTGGCTGTGCTCGATAAGGCTGGCGAGATGACCGCGGAGCTCCGCCAATTGTTTGCGGCTCAGCGGCGAGACAATATCGCGGTAGAGCGCATTAGCGATCGGCAATATCTTGTCGTATTGGCTTTTGCCGGCCGGGGTCAGCGACAATACCAAACTGCGGCGGTCGTTAGGGTTAACCTCCCGCTTTACCCATCCATCTTCCTCCATACGCCGGATTGCACGGCTGATCGCCATCTTGTCCATCGACCATTGCTGAATGATGTCGGCAGCCGTCGAGTTGGGGTTTTGATGCAGCGTCAGCATCGTCCGCCACTCCGCCGGGGTCAGACCGAACTCGGCCTGGAGCTTGCCCAGATAGGCATGGCCAATCTGATTGGTCAGCACATGCAGCGCCGCCAAGACATTATCGACGGGACTGTGACTGTTCTGTGGGTCTTGATTTGCCATAAAACGATCTATTCCATGAACCGCGCGGCAGGTCCAGAGTCATCTGATCGATCCCATTCTCGCTCAATATGGATTGCTCTGGTAGTGTGCCGCCAATCCTTGTTTTACCTCAATTTCGGCAGTCACCATTGACCCGTACCCGCCTGATATTTTTGACATTGATACTGGGCGGAATTGGGCCGCTGGGCGCGCTGGGTGTCGATACGACACTGCCCGCTCTCGGCATTATGGGGATCGCCTTCAACGCCGAAGAGACGATATCGCTTTCAATCAGCGCCTTTTTCCTCGGCGCGGCCTTCTCGCAACTCCTGATCGGCCCCCTGGCGGACCGATTCGGCCGCCGCCCGGTATTGCTGCTCGGCCTCACTCTTTATGCTCTTGCCGCCATCGCCTCGGCTTTTGCACCGTCGCTCGCCGTTCTTGTCGGCATCCGCTTCATACACGGGCTGACCTCGTCTACAGGTCAGATCATCGCCCGCGCGGTCGCCCGCGATCTATTCGACCGCGACGCGGTGGCCAGATTACTGTCCTTTACCATGGTCGTATCGGGCTCCGTACCAGTCCTGATGCCGGTGATCGGCGGGCAGTTAACCCAGCTCATCGGCTGGGAGGCGGTTTTTATCTTCATCGCCGCCTACACAATCATGATGACACTGGTCTGCGGGATTGCCTTGCCGGAAACCCTCGCCGAGAAGGATCAAAATGCGCTCCGGTTCATGGAGCTCTTGCGCGCCTTCTTGGTCATTATCCGTCATCGGGAGTCCCGGGGTTACATCATCTGCCTGGTTTGCAGTTCCGCCGGGTTTTTCGCCTGGATAGCAGGCTCCTCCCGCGTTCTGATCGACATCTATGGCGAAAGCATCACGGCCTATAGCCTCGAATTCGCCCTGGTCTCGGCAGGCGGGTTCATGACGGCGTTATTCGTCGGGTTTGTTGTCGTGCGCTTCGGGATCGATCATCTGGTTGGCGCCGGCACGGTCATCGCAAGTCTCGCCGGCGTAACAATGTTAACCCTGCTCCTGACCGGCCTCGACAACGCGGTATTCCTGGTGGCAAGCATGGCGACCTTCCGCATCGGCCTCGGCCTGCTCAATCCAACCGCGACCGCCGGCGCGCTCTCCCCTTTCCCGCACATGGCGGGCCGCGCCTCATCCGTTCTGGGCTTCCTCCAACAAGGCACCGGCGCCATCGTCGTGCCCGCAATCGGGTTCTATTCAGCGGCCGGGGCGTTACCCATGATCGGCACAATCACCGTGGCCGGTGTCGCGGGACTGCTCTCTTATATGTTTCTCATCCGGCGCGGCGCTGCTCCAGCTCCTCCACCGTTCTAGGCCAGTCCTTTTTGAGCAACCGTGAAAGCGAGCGGTCGGCCAGCAATTTTCCGCCGGTCTGGCAACGGGGACAATAATTTGTCTCGTTGGAGGCATAACGGATGCGCTGCACGTCCGTGCCGCAGACCGGACAGGGTTTGCCGAACTTGCCATGCACCGCCATCTCGTCGCGAAAGGCCGTCACTTTTTTGGGAAAATCATTGCCCGCTTCGGCTCGCAATCGTTCGCACCACTCCGCCATCACCGCCTTGGTCATCTCAAACAATGTTGCGATCTCGTCCGGTGTGAGTTTCTGGCTCATGGCGATGGGCGACAGTTTCGCCCGGTGCAAAATTTCATCCGAATAGGCATTGCCGATACCGCTGAAAAAATGCGGATCGGTCAGAGAGCGCTTGAGCGTATGGTTTTCCAGCGTCAGCGCTTGAGTGAACTCGGCCAAGCTCGCCTCGGCGATTTCCAATCCACCGGGGTTATAGACAGAGATGCCGTCGTCTCCCTGGGTGACATGAAGCGACGCCCGTTTTTTCGAGCCCGCCTCGGTCAAACTGAGCGTGCCGCACTCGAAGTCAAACGCTGCGAGCCCGTTTTTGCCGCCGGGAATTTTGCCCTCAATTTCATCGGACCACTGCAGCCGCCCGGCGATCATCAAATGCAAGACCAGCCAAAGCTCATCCTCAAACCCAAAGGCGATCCGCTTTCCAAGCCGGCGGAGTTCCTGGACCCGCTTGCCTTCCAACGCGCTTAATGGCGGCTCGACGGTACGCAACAGAAAAGGGCTGTTACGACGTACCCCTGTCAATTTTGCATCCAGGATCCGGCGTTCAAGCGCCTCGATATAAACGGTGATGTCGGGAAGCTCAGGCATCGCCGCCGCCTAACCGGGGTTCGCCGTCAGCCAACGGTCCAGATTGTCGAACCCGTCGGCGATCCGTTTATGTCTGGCCTCGACCTGAGCCCGGTTTTCGGGATGGGAGAATATGTAGAACTCATCGGCGCGGACGGCATCGAGGACCCGCTTTCCAATGCGTTCCAAGGAGAGTCCCTCGTCCAGTAAAGTCGCAATTCCGCCAACATCGCCGCGGTCAAACGCCCCACCGAATTTATCCGGTCGGTTGCGGCCCACCGTGAACAAATTTGTCTGGATCTGATCCGGACACAGCACCGAAACACCAATCGGTGTATCCGTCATTTCGGCGACAAGGGATTCGGAAAGTCCGACCATGGCGAACTTTGTGGTCATATAGAGGGCCATCGCGTACTTGCCCAGGTATTGACGCACGCCGACGATCGACGCCGTATTGACGATATGCCCCTCTTCGCCATGAGCAAGCATGCCGGGCAGAAAAACCTGAAGCCCATTGACCGCCCCCATGAGATTCACGCCAACGGCCCAATCCCAATTATCGTCACTGGTTTCGTGAAGCTTGGTAACCGGGCCTGAGACGCCGGCATTGTTGCAGAGCAGATGCAGCGGCCCCAGTTCCCGCGCGACGTCAGCTGCCGCGCCGCGCAAGACGGCGCGATCGGTTACGTCTACCTCAAGGGCCATCACTTGGACATTCCGTCCGCGAATATCGTCGGCAGCCTCGGCCAGCTTATCGGGGTCGAGATCGGCCAACACGATGTTCATTCCTTCGGCCGCGAAGGTTCGGGCCATACCCAGCCCGATGCCTGA
>JAQCKY010000035.1 GCA_027592155.1 Pseudomonadota bacterium | reverse complement strand
TTGCAAAGCGCTGCGAACCCCACCTTCCACGCCGCGTCCTTCGGTGAGCTCTACCAGACCATCACTCATGGCCGTCAAAAGCTGTTCCCGGTGCATCAGGATGGACCGATCGGCCGCCAGTTGGGCTTCCTCCCCGGGCTGAGGATCCATTTTTTGAATCTCCTGGACGGCATAACGAACATCTTCTTCTTCGGCTTGGAGCTGCTCGAGGGTCTGTTCAGCATCGATCCGCGCCGCCTTCGCGTTTTTCCATATTTCAAAGCAATCGGCCACCGATGCGCGTTCTTTTGAGTAGCCGCCGAAGTCATCCAGAAATCGCAAATGGGTTCCAACATCCAAAAGACCGTGTGCTTCGAACTGTCCGTGAATTTCGACCAGCGACTCACCAAAGTGGCGCAACAATCCGATGCTCACCGCCTGATCATTAATAAAGGCCCGAGACCGGCCCTCAGGCGTCAGTACACGGCGAAGGATCAATCGGTCTTCATCTTCCAAACCATTTTCGATCAACAGCGCGTGGGCTGAATCGCTGGGGGATAAATCGAACTCAGCCGCCACGGAGGATTGGGTTGTGCCAGCGCGAACAAGATCGCTATCGGCACGGGCACCGATCGCCAACCCCAACGCGTCGAGCAAAATAGATTTTCCGGAACCGGTCTCACCGGTAAGTACACCAAACCCCGACTCAAACTCGACATCAAGTCGATCGATCAGAACAACATTGCGTATTGAAAGTGAGCGAAGCATGACACCCATTGGCTCAGTGTGAACTGAGCGATCTTCTTAGGTTCTGATCAAAATGGCCAGTACCACGGACTGGTATCGGATTCGGGCCGAACCTGTTTTCCCTCGACGACTTCAAAGGAGTCCAAGTACCACTCGCTGCCAGGGAAATTGTGGCCGAGCACCGCCGCCGTCTTTTTGGCCTCTTCGGCGAGACCCACCGATAGATAAGCTTCCGTCAAACGATGGAGAGCCTCGGGTACGTGGGTTGTGGTCTGAAACTTCTCGAGGACTTCCCGAAACCGGTTGATCGCCGCGAGATATTGCTTCTTCCCCATATAATACCGACCAATTTCCATCTCTTTGCCGGCCAAATGGTCCCGCGTCAGATAGATTTTGAGTTGGGTGTCACGAGAATATTTACTGGTTGGAAATCGCTTGGTGAGCTCCGACAAGGACTTTAAGGCCAAGGCGGTCATCTGTTGGTCGCGTCCGACATCGGAAATCTGCTCATAATAAGAGAGAGCCTTTAGATAATAGGCGTAGGACACATCCCTGTTACCCGGATGCAGCTGGATAAAGCGGTCGAGCGCGATAATGGCGTCGTCATAGTCATTTTTCTGATAGTGGCTGTAACCAGCCATGAGCTGCGCCTTGATCGCCCAAACCGAATAAGGGTGCTGTCGCTCGACTTCGTCGAAGGCTCTCGCGGCGAGCTCAAATTCTCCGCCGTTGAGACGATCCAACGCCTCATTATAAAGCGCCTCGACAGGCCGTTCCACATAAGGGGCTTCCCCGTCGCCGGAACATGCTGCGAGGGCAAATAATACAGCGACGAACGCAATTAGCTGTCGCGACGTCATCCAGGAATCTCTAGCCATCATCGTCCTCAAACGGAAAACGGATATTCGCTGCTTGGCAGCAATCAGCCAAATACTATCACAAATATGACAGAGGTGCGCGGCCCGTTTAGCCGTTTCCAACTCTACCACCCGATTTTACACCAATCGGACTGAGTTAAAAAATCACAATTTTAGGCGGTAGCGGCCAGTACCTCAACAGGCGAGCCACCGTCATAGGTCATATCGCCGTCAGCCGTCTCTATGTCAACGATGCACCATGCGTCCCGATCATCGAAGAGAGCGCGGAGAAGCCTATTGTTCAAGGCGTGCCCAGAGCGGAACCCGCTGAAATGCCCTTGGATCGGATATCCGGCAAGAAAGAGATCGCCAACCGCGTCCAGAACCTTATGGCGGACAAATTCATCGTCATAACGAAGACCGCCTTCGTTCAATATCTCATCGCCATCGACGATCACGGCATTATCCAAAGACCCACCTAAGCCCAATCCGGCTTGGCGAAGCATCTCGACTTCTTCCATAAACCCGAAAGTCCGGGCACGGGCGATTTCTTTACGGAACGTTCCGTTCACCAAAGAAACACTGATTTCCTGATTGGCAACGACGGTTCGATCAAAATCAATTTCGAAACCGACCGAGAATTCATCGTCAGGGATCAGTTCGGCGAAAGAATCGCCGTCATCGACCCGAATGGGTTTGAGAATTTTGACAACCCGTTTAGGGGCGGCCAGATGCTTAATCCCGGCGCACTCAAGCAGAAACACAAAAGGCTGGGAGCTACCATCCATAATTGGAATTTCGGGGCCGCTGACCTCTACGATCGCATTATCGATATGACAGCCGGAAAGCGCCGCCATGAGATGTTCGACCGTGCCGATCCGCACACCGCTATCGTTACCCAATGTCGTGCACATGGTCGTCTCGACCACGTTGTCCCAACGTCCTTGAATTTCGTTATCGGTTTCGATGTCGGTGCGGCGGAACAAGACACCGGTATCCGCTTCCGCCGGCAAAAGGCTGAGATGAACCTTCGCACCCGAATGGAGACCGACCCCGACACAGCTGATGGGTCGGAGCAAAGTCGTCTGTCCATAATCGTCTGCAGAATCGAGTGACTCGGGGAAATCGGCTATGTCGCCGATGGAGGTCACGTTATCCGGACGCCGTATCGTCAAGTTCGTCATCAAAAGCCCTATCTGGCCAGATGCAGTATTTATAACTTTTTCTGCACCGATTATTGCGGATTCCCACCTCCGAGCTACAGGATGGGTGTACCAATCCCTCCTGTAGCTCTCAAATCAACTATTGTTACAGTATATTTCGGTAATTTCGGTCTCCGTTAATTCGCCTGACGCCGCAGAAATGCGGGGATATCCAGCAGGTCGTCATCCTCGCGAGGAGCGTCCAGCCGATCCGACGGATCAACGGCTCCCAGCAGGGGTGCTTCGGGCTGTGAAACCGGTTCGGGAACCGATTCGGCAACGACTTCCGGCGCAGGTTGAGCCACGGGCTGGGGCGCTGGTTGAGGCGCGGGTGTTTCTGATACTTGCGGCGTTGCCACCTGCGGACGCGGTGTCTCGGCTGCCGGGGGTCTATTATCGGCACGTGTTACGCCGGTAACCCGCTCAAAGAGACTGAGAGACGGTTTAGGCGCCGGTGCGGGTGCGGGCTCTGCAGCCTGTACCTCACCACCGCCGTTAACCATATCAGCGACGGCAAACGGGTTGGCGCGGGCCGGTGGATTGCTGCTCATGGTTGCCTGCGCCGGAGCCGGCGGGATAAAAGCGTCATCGGAAGAACCGGCAACAGATGCCGAAATGGGCTCAGGGGTGCGCATGCCGCCGCCAACCGCGACCTTCATGGGCTCTTCCGCTTCGATAACTTCGTTTTCGACAATGTTTTCAACCGAAGCAACAGCCGCAGGGGCCTCTACAGGGGTCTCGTGAAGTTGGGCTACGGGAGCCGCAACCATCGGCTCCATTTCCGCGGCGGGTTCAGGTGTTGCCGGAATTGCCTCTGCACGGGCGACGGTTACCTGGCGGATAATCGGCTCCGGCCGGATACCGGCGATGGATTCGATACCGGTGGCAACGACCGAAACGCGGACTTTGCCCTCAAGGGCCTCATCGAAGGTTGAGCCAAAGATGATGTTGGCTTCGGAATCCACTTCGTCGCGAATTCTGTTCGCCGCCTCATCGACTTCGAACAGCGTGATGTCCTTACCAGCGGTAATATTGATAAGCACACCCCGCGCACCGGCCATGGACGTATCGTCCAAAAGCGGGTTGGCAATCGCGGCTTCCGCGGCTTCGACGGCGCGTCTTTCGCCCTCCGCTTCACCGGTACCCATCATTGCCTTGCCCATTTCACCCATGACGGAGCGAATATCGGCAAAATCGAGGTTGATGAGGCCGGGCATGACCATCAAATCGGTTACCCCGCGAACGCCGGAATAGAGTACGTCATCCGCCATTTTGAAGGCATCGGCAAAAGTCGTGTTTTCATTGGCGACGCGGAACAGGTTTTGGTTTGGAATAATCAACAGCGTATCGACATACCGTTGAAGCTCTTCCAGGCCAGCCTCGGCAATCTTCATCCGGCGGGCACCTTCGAACTGGAAGGGTTTGGTCACAACGCCGACCGTCAAAATTCCAGCCTCGCGCGCCGCACGGGCGATGACCGGGGCGCCGCCCGTACCGGATCCGCCGCCGAGCCCGGCAGTAATGAAGACCATATTGCAGTCGGTCAATTCCTGCATGACGTCTTGTAGCGATTCCTCGGCGGCAGCGCTGCCGACGTCGGGGTTGGAGCCGGCCCCAAGTCCCCGCGTAATGGTCAGCCCCATCTGCAGTTTGCGCTCTGCCTTTGAATGGGCAAGTGCCTGTGCATCGGAGTTTACGACGAGGAATTCCACGCCCTCCAACCCGGACTCGATCATATTGTTAACGGCATTGCCGCCGGCGCCACCGACGCCGATGACGGTGATTCTCGGTTTCAACTCGTGGTGCTCGGGAGTAGGGGGTATGGTCAAGTTAATCGTCATGGTGGCCTCCAACTTTAAAAGACGAATTGGTGGAATCCGCGCTGCGGAACCGCAGGCGACAGGGGTTGCAGATCCTCGTCACGAGGGTCCGGTGGTGGGTTCCGCCAACAGCGGAATTTTGGGCATTAAATATTTTCACGAATCCATGCTCCTATGCGTCCAAACCGGTTGCTCGGTGGTTCCAGCGAACTGATCGACATCGTGCTTGCCTCCGCGCGTGCTCTGACGCCAAATTTGATGAGCCCCGTACAGGTGGTAAATGCCGGCCCATGGGTCGCCTCGGCCACACCCTTCATCATGTGAGGCCGGCCAATGCGCACTTGTTTGTCGAGCATTTCTGTCGCCAGTTCGCGCACACCGGTCAGATGACTGGCACCCCCGGTCAGCACGACGCGCCGACCCACGGCTTTGTCGAACCCGACTGCTTCCAGTTGCGCCCTGACCATCTCGAATGTCTCCTCAAGACGGGGCCGGATGATGCCGACAAGCATGGAGCGGGGAATTTGCCGGTCCGCGCCGTCTTCATCTTCACCGACCAAGGGAATTTTGATGACTTCCTGATCGTCCGACGGCGACGGCATGGCGCTGCCGTAGAGCGTCTTCACCCGTTCGGCATAGGATCTTGGCGCCGACAATCCGCGGGCAATATCGTTGGTCACATGATCGCCGCCGACCGGAATGTGATCCGTGTGGATCGCTTCACCGTCGAAAAATACCGACAGCGTCGTCGTGCCCCCACCCATATCGATGCAGGTAACGCCCAGATCCATCTCGTCTTCGACCAGACAGGCAATGCCCGACGCGTAAGGCGCCAAAACCTGATCTTCGATCTCAAGGTTACAACGATGTACACAGGCGGTGAGATTGCGGGCCGCGCTGGCGCCTACCGTCATCACATGCATATTGACGCCAAGGGCCTCTCCAAACATCCCCCGCGGATCACGAACACCTCGGCTGCCATCGACGGCGTATCCGACGGGGATGGTATGAACGATATTGCGATCCTCGGACTGTTTGGCGCCCAGCCATGCGGGGTCCAGAGCCCGGCGCATATCCGCATCACCGATTTCATGCCCCCCGATCGCGACGTCGAAGGAGAGGAGTTCCGACTGCGGCTGGCCGCCATTTTGGCTGACGATGACCTGATGAATATTCTCTTCGGCCATCTGTTCGGCCGCACCGACCACGGATCGAATTGTCGCTTCCACCCTGTCCATATCGACGATGTTGCCACCACGCATGCCTTGGGAAACCTGATGGCCGATCCCGATAATCTCGACATCCCCATTGTCCGCCCGCCGTGCAATGAAGCAGCAGACCTTCGTCGTTCCCAAATCAAGGGCCGCGATCAGGCGGCTTCGGGTAGGCGATTTGTTATTTCGTTGCAGCATGGTGATCGGTCTGTCCTTACGTATCTTTTTCGGTTTTTTTGGCGCCGGATTCACCGTTTGGCGAACGACGAAGCACGACGCGGTCGGGAATGCGGAGGTCGACCCCAATCAGGTCTCTCTCCAGAAGCCCATGCTTTTTTTCGAGCACGGCGAGTTGCCGCCAGGCGTCCAGGGCGCTGACTTCGGGCAACCGAACCGTGATGCGGTTGTCCAAGTGAATATTCCAACGTCGCCCGCTAACCCGCACCGCCGCCGTCACGCGAAGCGCCAGAGACGGCTCGTTCGCCAGCATATCGAGCAGCCGAGTGGCATGTTTTGGGGCGCCGTCGCCAACCAAGACAACCAGACGGTTAAACCGGTCGAGCTTCTTGATCGGAATGATCTCGCCCTCGGTATCGATAAGGGCAAACGTGCCTTTTCGTTGCCACAGGGCTAACGGTCGGCGTTCAACGATGCGCACATGGACGACATCGGGCAGCTGTCGTTCGATCGAGACGGATCGAACCCATGGGAGCCCTTCCACCCGGCGCTTCGCCGATACCGGATCGAACGCCAAGATCGGAGCGCCCCGCTTTAACCGAAGCGCCGCTCTAAGGCTGTCACGATCGGTCTCGTCACGCCCCTCAACGAATATTTCATTCACCGAGAAACCGAGATGCGCGCTTCCGGCGATCAAACGCCATTTTGCATCCTGCGCCGTTCGCTGGATCCACCCCGACTGCCACACCGCAAACCCTGCCCCAGACACACCGGCAACAATGAGAAGGCCGACAGCGGCAATCACCGGTGGGCGACGCCATAACGGCTTTACACTCGGCCGACGGTGCGCGGATTTGGCCCCCTTCTTAGGTGGCGTCGATTTTAGGTTTAGGAATCGCATGCTGCGTTCTCCACCATCCACGTCACCAACTCCGGAAACGATATCTGAACATGCGCGGCCTGTTCGGGAACCAATGACGTCGGCGTCATCCCCGGTTGCGTATTGACCTCAAGCAAATAAATTTCATCGCCGTCATAGCGGAAGTCCGCGCGGGAAACGCCCCGGCACCCCAAAACCTGGTGAGCCTTAAGCGCGTACTCCATGGCGCGATCATAGATGGCGGCTGGAACCTTCGCCGGCAGTTCATGATCGGATCCGCCGGCGGCGTATTTTGCATCGTAGTCGTAGAATTTGTTCTCGGTCGTAATCTCGGTCACCGCGAGCGGTCGATCGCCCATCACCGCGACGGTCAGTTCCTGGCCGGGAATATACGCCTCGACCATCACTTCGTCGCCAAACCCCCAGGGCTCAGTGCCGTTGAAGGAGAAATTGTCACCCTCATGCACGACCCGCACGCCGACACTCGATCCCTCGTTTATCGGTTTGATGACATAAGGTCGATCCATCACATCGCCGCCAAGGAGGTCATCCCGGGTCGCAATCACATGATCGGCGACCGGGAGGTCTGCCGCTCGAAATAACTGTTTCGCCATGGGCTTATCCATCGCAACTGCCGACGCCAAAAGTCCCGAATGGGTATAAGGAACATCTAAAATATTTAAGAGACCCTGAACGCAGCCATCTTCTCCATAACGGCCGTGCAACGCGTTAAAGACGACATCCGGACGAGGATAGAGTCGCGTCAGCAGCGCGGCGGCATCCCGTTGCACGTCAATCGCCGTCACCTGGTAACCGGCGGATTTGAGCGCCGCGGCAACACTTGCGCCGCTTACCAGAGACACTTCCCGTTCGGCCGACCAGCCCCCCATCAAAATTGCGACATGGGCACTCACGATGTCACCTCCCGGACGGCGGGATCAGCGGCAACCCCAATCCGCCGAATTTCCCATTCCAGTTGAATGCCTGAAGACTGGAAAACGCGGCGGCGAACTTCTTCACCCAATCCTTCGAGATCGGCGGCGGTCGCACCGCCTTCGTTAATCAAGAAATTGCAGTGTTTCGAGGAAACCGCGGCACCGCCCCTGGTCAATCCACGACACCCGGCGCTGTCGATAAGCTCCCAAGCTTTGTGTCCGGCTGGATTTGTGAACGTGCTGCCGCCGGTCGGGGTCTGGGTCGGCTGCGCTTCGGTCCGGTTAAGCTGGATTTCATCCATTCGTTTTTGGATTTCTTCCGTCGGCGCCTCGTATCCCTCTAACTCCACCGAAACAAAAATATAGTCGTCGGGGCAGTTGCAGTGTCGATAGCTAAACGCAAACTCCGAGTAGCCAAGGTCAATGAGCTTGCCCGCGTCATCGAGCGCCTGCGCGGATAGCGTGACGTCTTTCATCTCCCGGCCGAACGCTCCCGCGTTCATCCGCACCGAGCCGCCGATTGAGCCGGGGATCCCTGAGAGGAACTCCAACCCGCCGATACCGGATTGGCGGGCCTGATTGGCGACCTTCAAGTTGGAAGCCCCACCCCCGGCGGTCAGGCGCATTCCTCGGGTCGTGATTTCCGAGAATGTCTCAGAGAGCCGGATAACGACCCCCGGCACACCACCGTCTCGGACCAGCATGTTGGACCCGACGCCGAGAACCGTCACCGGGACGTCGTCGGGTTTCTGCGTCAAGAACAGTTCCAAGTCAGCAAGGTCCGCCGGCCGGTATAGAACCTCGGCCGGACCGCCGACACGGAACCAGGTCAATTTGGAAAGCAGGGCATTCGGCTGATACCGTCCCCGCACTGCAGGTAATCTTTCGATCAGGCCCATGTTATTACGCTGAGACGCCATCATCCCTGCGCCTCCACTGTGCTGTTGCGCAGGGTGGCAAGCTCATCGGGAAGCTGATTGGCCCAGGTCGTAATATTTCCGGCGCCCAGGCATATGACGATATCGCCCGACGCGGCCTCACCGCTGATCAATCCTGCCAGATCAGCAGGGTCCTGAAGGGCCAGCACCTGCCGATGACCGTGCGATCTCAATCCATCGACCAAGGCATCCCGATTAATACCGGGGATCGGATCCTCTCCGGCAGGGTAGACGTCTGCCACCACGACCACGTCCGCGTCGTTGAAACAGGTACAGAATTCCTCAAACAGGTCCCGTAGGCGCGAATAGCGGTGGGGTTGAACGACCGCGATGACTCGGCCCGGAGCGGTAACACGCGCCGCGTCCAAGACCGCCGCGATCTCAACAGGATGATGGCCATAATCATCGATGATGATGGTTCCATCCACCTCGCCGGTTTTGGTAAACCGCCTTTTGACCCCGCCGAAATTAGCAAGCGCTTGCCGCATAACTTCGTCGGAAAAATTCATCTCCAAACCGATGCTGACGGCAGCCAAAGCGTTAAGGACATTATGCTTGCCGTGCATTGGAAGTTCGAGACCTTCAATTTCGCGAACCCCCTGGCCGACCCGCTCCGACGCGACGACGTCGAACCTGGAACCTTCCGGCGAAGATTGGATATTTATTCCCCGAACATCGGCCTGAGGACTTTGGCCGTAGGTGATGATCTTGCGGTCCAGAACTTGCGGAATAAGCGCCTGCACTTCCGGATCATCGATGCAGAGGGCAGCAAACCCATAGAACGGGATGTTGTCGACGAAGACGGCAAAGGCTTCCCGGATTTTGTCGAAAGATCCGTAATGATCCAGATGTTCGGAATCAATGTTGGTCACAACGGCAATGGTCGCCGGGAGCTTCAAGAAACTGCCATCGGACTCATCGGCTTCAACGACCATCCAGTCACCGCCGCCAAGCCGAGCATTGGTTCCCCAGACATTAATAATACCGCCGTTGATGACCGTCGGATCTTCTCCGGCCGCGTCCATCATCGCCGCAATCAACGACGTCGTTGTCGTTTTACCGTGGGTCCCGCCAACCGCAATCGACCATTTCAGGCGCATAAGCTCGCCCAGCATTTCGGCCCGCCGCACGACCGGCATCATCCGACGCCGTGCCAGCTCAACCTCGGGGTTTTCGGCATTGATCGCCGACGAAACCACCACCACCTGCGCGTCGCCCAAATTCTCCGCGCGATGGCCGATTTCCACGGGAATTCCCAGGTCGCGAATACGGCGCGTGTTCGCACCCTCCGCGACATCGCTTCCCTGAACCGAATAACCGAGATTGTGAAGGACTTCGGCAATCCCGCTCATGCCGATCCCGCCAATGCCGATGAAATGGATGGTGCCAAGGTCAAGGGGCAACGCTCTCATGCCGCCTCCTTGCGCATCGTCGCGTCGTCGTCATTGTCAGTATCGCCATTGCCATTGCCGTTACTTGACC
>JAQCKY010000034.1 GCA_027592155.1 Pseudomonadota bacterium | reverse complement strand
GATTTATGTCATCGATGTGTCCGCCGGCGATAAAATTCCCCGCAAGGGCGGCCCCGGGATCACGCGGTCCGATCTGCTGGTTATCAACAAAACCGACCTGGCCCCCTTGGTGGGTGCGGACCTTGGGGTAATGGACCGGGATTCGAAAAAAATGCGGGGTGACAGGCCGTTTATATTTGCCAATTTGAAGGCCGGAGAGGGGCTTGAGGACATCGCTCAGTTCGTTATAAATGCGGGTGGCCTGAGCGTAGGCGATTCACCGATAGAACTTTCAAAAACCGACAATGATTTGGCTGCAGGGATTATGTAATGAATAAATTTGGAATTTTGGGTTTGGCTGTTCTGGGCCTGGCTGCCGTAACCGTCTTCCTCGGTGCTCCGGCGTTTGCCGACATGACCATCGCCGTGCCTCACGCGCACCCTCATGCGGCTGAAACCCATGGGTTCGTCATCGCCGCCTATTATGGATTGGCGATGCTTGCTTCGACCGGCGTCTATTTCGCGGTTAAGGCCTGGGCGCGCAATAAGTAGAGCTACGCCGCGCTACTTCGCCCGAGCTTCAGGTCCGGGTAGATATCCGAGAACCGCGCCCCTTTATAGAAGGCTACGCCATAGGAAGGGCGCTCTTTGATCCGTGCCAGCCAGTCGGTGACCTTCGGATGATTCTCTTCCCATAATGCTTCGTAGCCCAGGTCCTCCATACGGTCGATCAAGGGCGCGACGCAAACATCGGCAATTGTAAATTGCCCGCCAATCAGCCAGGGGCCGCCGGCCACCAGCGCCGTTTCCATGCGATCGACGGTCAGCCGAATATCCTCAACAGCCTTGTTCATTTCGTACTCGCTGAAACCATCTTGTCCCATGCGGGTATAAAAATCCGTTTTCAGGGGCCGGCGTTTGGTCGCGTCTTCGAATTCGTCGGGCGATAGTTTCTGGAATCCCTTGATTAGCACCATCTGGAATGACGGATAACGCACTGCCGGGGTGGGTTTTTCATCGAAGAACCGAAGCCAAGACCGCATCCGGGCTTTCTCGACCGCCCCGACCGGCGAGAGGCTGGGCTCGGGGAAGATATCTTCGAGATATTCCAGGATCACAGATGAATCGATGATCGGAACACCGTCATGCACCAATGTCGGAACAACGCCATTGGGGTTGAGCTTGAGATATTCCGGCGTGAGATGGTCGTTGTTCCGGGAATCCAGACGGCGGTCTTCCCATTCCAGCCCCTTTTCCGCCAACGACAACCGGACCTTCAAGCTGCAAGTTGAGGGCGGGAAGTTATAGAGTTCCAGCATCGCGCGTCTCCTTTGGTGTTCTTGCCATCAGCCCATAAATATCGGCCTTGGGCTCAGATCGATCAATTCGTTTTGCTCCCAGAGCATTTTTTCCATGATCCGGGCCTTGTCAGGTTGAGCGCTGGGCTCGTTCCAAAGGTTATGGATCTCCAGCGGATCATTGTCCCGGTCATAAAACTCGCCGAACTCGTCTTCGAGCCACAAGGTCATGCGCCAGCGTTCGTCGATGAAGCTGCGGACCCGGAAGAAATGATCGATGCGGGTGTTTTCCGGCAGTTCATCCGCCTCGACGATGATCCCGGATCGGGGCAATGCCTCCCCGTTCCGCGCGGCGGTGACGACGTCGTATCCTTGAACACCCTGAAAGGGCTCCAGGCCGGCGCGGGCCAAAATACTAGGCGCGAAATCGACCGCGCTGGATACCAAATCAGTCCGGGCCGCTTCGGGCGCATCCGGGTCGGACCAGATGAAGGGAACCTTGACGACGCCCTCGGCCTGGAAGCCGTGTTTCAGCATGGCGCCGTGGTCCCCCATCATGTCGCCATGGTCGGAGGTGTAGATCACCACGGTATTTTCGGCGAGGCCGAGCTCGTCCAGCTTGGCGAGGATCTTGCCGACACCGTCATCCACCATGGAAATCATGCCGTAGGTGAGCGCAATCATTTCCCGCGCTTCCTGCGCGTCACACACCGAGGGGTGGACGTGATTGCGGATCGCCGTGCCGTTCTCGAAATTCTTCCGGAGGCGGTTCAGAAAGGGCGGCGGATCGATATGGTCAGCGCCGAGGGATTCAGGGGCCGGAATATCGGCCGGGTCGTACATGTCCCAATATTTCCCCGGCGGTGTGAAGGGGTGATGGGGATCGGTGTAGCCGCATTGAATAAAAAACGGCTGGTCCGGGTTTGCCGCATACCGCTCCAAACTGTCAATGGTGATGTCGGTAATCCAGCTGGTCGGATAGAGCTCCTCTGGCATGCGCGTGCGCCAAGCCTGAGGGGCCACCATATCCGCGTTTTCCAGCGCATTCTCCGGGCCACGCAGGGAGTCCGGATCGGGATGCTGTTCGGCGAGCCAGTTGGAATAGTCGCCTTGAACCCGGTCGCCATGGGAGGCGGCCAGAAGAACCTCATCGAAACCGTAATAGGGCTTGATGACTTCGTAATCGTCGTTGGCGATCCATTCCCCCATGCGCTCGTTGGCATATTCTCGCCCGTCCAATGGATGTTGCACGGCTTGTGAATATTCGGGCGGGGGCGGGTCGCCGGCACCGCGGGGTGGAAAGGTTTCGGGCTGGACCGGCCCATTGGTGAAATTCTGCAGATGGGCTTTCCCCATCAGTGCTGTCTTGTAACCCGCCGCCTGAAGCAAATGAAGAAAGGTTGTCGTGTCCAAAGACAACGGCAGACCGTTCGTGAGCACACCATGTGCCGACGGCATGCGGCCGGTAATGAGCGAACAACGGTTCGGCATGCAGGTCGGCGAGGCGACGTAATATTTATCGAAGGTCAGTCCCCGCGCCGCGATGGAGTCGATGTGCGGGGTCTTGAGGATGGGATTGCCATAGCAGCCGACATGATCGGCGCGCTGCTGGTCGGTGATGATAAAAAGGAAGTTCGGTCTTTTATTTGGCACTGTCTTTTCCTGGGTGTTTTCCGGGCTGTCTTGAAGGTTTTCTTTGCCGGATACCCTAGCCATCTGGACCCAAGCGGGGAAGGCGAATATTTATTGCTTCTACCGGATGGAAGGGTGTTGCTTAAAACGGGGAATCTGACCATTTATGGATCGTTGCCCTCAATCCAACATTTCCTGTTTCTCTCTCATTCTGTATCGGACCCGATCGCTTGGCCTTAACAATCCTTCTCTTTCTCGTCGGACTGGCTCTTTTGCTTGGCGGCGCCGAGATTATGGTGCGGGGAGCGGTTGCGCTCGCACAACGCGCAGGCCTCTCTACCCTGGTGATTGGGATGACCATCGTGGCGTTCGGCACGTCGGCGCCGGAACTGCTGATCTCCGTCGATGCGGTTTTGGTTGGATCTTCGGGAATTGCACTGGGCAATGTGGTCGGCAGCAATATTGCCAACATATTTCTCGTTTTGGGATTTGTCGGCCTCTTTGGTCAGGTTAATTTCAGAAGTGCCGCTCTAAGACTGGACGGGGTGGTCTTTTTGATCGCAACCCTCGTTTTTGCCGCGACGGTTCTGTTGCCGACCATAGATCGCACCGCCGGCGGTATCTTATTGGCGACGTTTTTTCTGACGTTCGTGTATTTCTATTGGCGGGAGACGCGGGATGCTCACGGACTGGGAGAAATCCACGAGGCTGAGGCGGAGCAACGTGTCGTGCCGGTCCAACACCCCTGGATATCTTTCCTGTTATTGGTCGGCGGTTTTGCGGGGCTCATTTTTGGTGCGCAATTGCTCGTCGATTCCAGCGTGACCATTGCCCGCTCGCTCGGTGTCACGGAAGCCGTTATCGGCCTTACTCTCGTTGCCTTTGGAACGTCGGTGCCGGAGCTCGCGGCTTCCGCCGTCGCTGCCTACCGGAAACAAACGGACATTGCGGTCGGTAATATTGTCGGCAGCAATCTGTTCAATAGTCTCGGTGTGATGGGAGCGGCTTCCATGGTTGGGCCGATCGAGGTTCCCGCCCGGGTTCCCGCATTCGATATTTGGGTGATGCTGCTCGCGACGGGACTGTTGCTGCCGTTCATGATGACAAAACGGGAAGGGTTCGGCCGAGTTGCGGCCGTCAGTTTCCTGCTGCTCTATGTGGCGTATATCGCCGCGATTTCGCTCGGCCTGGATCGGATCGTTTAACTTTCGAGATGGTCGAGCGGTAGGTCGCTGCGTCGGCGCACTTCTTCCAACACCAGTGATGATTTAACGTTCTGGATGAAGGGCAATGGCATCAATTGATGCATTAGGAAATCCGAGAAGGCCTGGAGATTGGGCATCGAAACCCGGATCAGGTAATCGGTGTCGCCGGTTAGGGAATAGCACTCCAACACTTCCGTCATGTCCTCGACGGCACGCTCAAATGCCTTCGCCGGGTTCTCTCCATGGGTTCCGAGCGTGATTTGAATAAAGCCGTGAATGTCGAGTTTGAGGGCGCTTGAATTTAGCCTCGCACCATAGCCCTCAATGACACCGTTTTCTTCGAGCTGTTTTACCCGCCGGTGGCATTGCGATGCCGATAGGTGGGCGATCTCGGCAAGCTCGGCGTTGGAGGCTTTGGCGTGTAGCTGTAAGTGCCCGAGTATTTTTACATCGGTGGCATCAAATTCTATTTGTTGCGAGATCATTCGGAAATATTACCTAAAATTGCAATTTTATTGCAATTTAGCGCCGAAATGGACAAGATTTGCAAATATATTCCACCTGAATCGCCCTAGGATTATTCAACAGAATAATTAGGTGAGGCGGGCGGATGGCGGACGAAAAAATTCCCTATACCCAATACCTGCAGGCGGACGGCAGCGTCGTCGGAAACCTGCCGGAGTTCGCGGAAGACCAAGAGTTGGTGCTGGCGCTCTATCGTCACATGAACCGGGCCCGCCGATTCGATACGAAAGCCGTTGCCATGCAGCGGACCGGGCGTCTGCCGACCTTCCCACCGGCGCTTGGGCAGGAGGCGTTCCACGTTGGTTTTGCCAGCGCCATGAGTGCCGACGATATCTTGTTTCCAACCTATCGTGACGGCCCGGCCCAGATGGTCCGCGGGGTGCAGCTAGAGGAATTGTTGTTGTTCACGGCTGGTGATGAGCGCGGCAGTGATTTCCAGGTGCCCCGCTGCGATTTCCCGCAAGCAATTCCCATCGCTACTCAGACAGCGCACGCCGTCGGCGCGGCTTACGCGATGAAGTTGCGGGGTGAAAAATCGGTGGCGGTGACGACCATCGGCGACGGTGGTTCCTCCAAAGGTGATTTCTATGAAGCGATGAACTTTGCCGGTGTCTGGCAGGCGCCGGTAATTTTTCTAATCAATAACAACGGATGGGCGATCTCGACACCCCGGGACAGGCAAAGCGCCGCGCCAACCCTTGCCCAAAAAGGTGACGCCGTCGGGGTTCCTGGCCAACAGGTGGACGGCAATGATGTTCTGGCGGTCTATCACGTCGTTTCCGAGGCGATTGCGGCAGCCCGGTCCGGGAAGGGGCCCGCACTGATTGAGGCCTTGACCCATCGACTTACCGATCATTCCACGGCGGATGACGCTAGCCGCTATCGGGATGCCGACCTCCTGAGTGAGCAATGGAAAGAGGAGCCGATGATCCGGCTGCGCACCTATCTGAGCAATCAGGGCTGGTGGGGCAAGGAAGACGAAGAATCCATGCTGACGGAGTTGGATCAGGAAATCGAACGCGCGGTCGAAAATTTCGAGGCATCGGATGCACCAGAGGCGGCGGCGATGTTCGATTACATGTACGCCGAACTGCCGGCCGATCTCATGGCCCAGCGAGCCGAAGTGATTGCTGCACACGGCCACGAAGGAGATGGATCATGACGGAAGTTACCTTGGTTCAAGCCGTCTCCATGGCCCTGGCACGGGCGATGGAAGAAGATGAAAACGTCGTCCTGCTCGGTGAGGATGTTGGCGTGAACGGTGGTGTATTTCGGGCCACTAAGGGTTTACAGAAGAAATTTGGCAGTGAACGGGTGATCGACACTCCCTTGGCCGAAGCCGCGATTGCCGGTGTGGCGGTCGGGATGGCCGCCCAGGGGCTGCGCCCGGTTGCAGAGTTTCAGTTCATGGGGTTCAGCTATCCCGGTTTGGATCAAATTATCTGCCATGCATCGCGGCTGCGTAATCGAACGCGCGGGCGGTTGAGCTGCCCCATCGTCTACCGGGCCCCCTATGGCGGCGGTATACACGGGCCGGAGCATCATTCGGAGAGCACCGAAGCGCTCTACGCCCATATTCCCGGCCTTCGTGTCGTTATCCCATCCTCGCCGGTTCGCGCTTACGGCCTGTTGTTGGCGGCGATCCGGGATCCCGATCCGGTCATCTTTCTGGAGCCCAAGCGGATTTATCGCGCGGTGAAGCAGGATGTTGAAGACGATGGCGAGGCTTTACCTCTCGATCTCTGCTTCACCTTACGGGACGGCGACGACGTGACGCTGGTGACTTGGGGCGCGGCGGTAAAGGAAACCTTGGCGGCTGCGGAGACATTGGACAGCCGCTACGATATCGACGCAGCGGTGATCGATGTCGCCACCCTGACCCCGCTCGATATGGACACAATCTTGGCATCGGTTGAGAAAACAGGGCGGTGTGTGATCGTGCATGAGGCGCCGTCTACCGGTGGATTTGGCGCCGAGATCGCGGCACGGCTTGCCGAGCGTGGCCTCTTGAGCCTTCTGTCGCCGATTGAACGGGTCACGGGATATGACGTGGTGCCACCGGGGGCCAGAACCGAGCACCGTTATCTGATCAATGAAGACCGCATAATTGCGGCGGCCCGCCGGGCGGTGTTTTTCCCCGAGGCGCCGACCGAGCAAGATCATACGATGGAGGATGCATGAGCAAGGAATTCACACTGCCCGATTTGGGTGAGGGGCTACAAGAAGCTGAAATTGTCGCCTGGCATGTCGGCGAAGGGGACAATGTGGTTGCCGATCAACCGCTGGTATCGCTCGAAACCGACAAAGCCGTCGTCGAAGTGCCGTCACCCTGGTCGGGGCGGATCGAAAAGCTCCATGGCGAGGCAGGCGATGTCATCGAGGTCGGCGCCGCCTTGGTCGATTTCGATGAGGGGAAAAACACCGATGCCGGCGCGGTGGTCGGCAAGGTTTCCGCGGATGCCGTCAGCGAGGAAGCCTCGGTGGAAGCACGGGGGCGGCCCAGCCGAGGCGGTGGCAAGGCGACTCCGGCTGTTCGGGCCTTGGCGCAGAAGCTGGGTGTGGATCTCTCCTTGGTCAGCGCGACGGGGCGGGGCGGTGTGATTACGGCCGCCGATGTTGAGGATGCGGCAGCCGATCTGGCCGAAGCAGAACCCCTTGAGCCGTTGCGCGGTGTCCGGCGGGCGATGTCCAAACGGATGACACAGGCCAACGCGGAAGTCGCCGCGACCACTTTGATGGAAGACGCGGATGTTACCGAGTGGAAAGAGGGCCAGGATATTTCTCTACGTTTGATCCGCGCGGTGGTTGCGGGCTGCAATGCGGAACCTACGCTGAACGCTTGGTATGACAGCAGCGAAGAGGGTATCCGGCGGCACAAGAAGGTCGATCTTGGTTTTGCCGTGAATACCGACGCCGGATTGTTTGTTCCGATCTTGCGCGATGTCGGCTCCAGGGACCCCGACGATATCCGGGCGGGCCTGGATAATATGCGCGAGGCCATTCTCGCCCGCGAGGTGCCCGCCGAAGAGCTTCGCGGTGCGACTATCACGCTCACCAATGCCGGGACGTTGGTCGGACGCTACTCGACGCCGATCGTTGCACCGCCTCAGGTCGCGATCCTCGGCGTCTGCCGGGCGCGCGACGATGTCGTAGCCTTTGAGGGTGTGCCGGCTGTACGCCGGATGATGCCTTTGTCGCTCACCTTCGATCACAGGGCGGTAGCCGGTGCGGAGGCCTCGACTTTTTTGGGTGCGGTAATCGAAGACCTTCGCCTGCCAGATTGATTTGATTACGGAGGACTGCAACACTTCCCTGCATAAAAAAATTGATGGGGAGGTCGCGATGAGATGCCGAGAAACCGGCTTGTTGGAATATGACAAGTCCCGGGCGACGCCTGGATTTACAATTTTTACGCCCATCTATCGGGGGTCAGAGACCGCCTATCTGCTCGATATGGACGGCAAGACAGTCCATCAATGGACGCTGAAGGGATTCCGTAGCGGCTATGGCCAGCTATTGTCGAACGGCAATCTCTTGGCGGCGGTTCGAAAGGATCCGGAGTCGCCATCTCACCGCGAAGAAATGCGGGTTATTCGGGAATATGACTGGGACGGCGAGACCCTGTGGCAATGTGACGCGCCGGGGCAGCACCATGATTTCCGCCGCTTGGCCAACGGCAACACCGCCTTTCTGGGTTTTGAGCGTTTTACCGAGGCGTCAAAGAAGCGCCTACGCGGCGGTATAGAGGGCAGCGAAATGGAAGACGGTGGGGTCCTCGGTGACTATATCCATGAAGTCGACCCCGAAGGCAACATCGTCTGGGAATGGCATGCCCAGGACGAGATGGAGATTGAGAATTATCCGATCCATCCGCTGAACAGCCGGGAGGAGTTCTCTCACGCCAACGCGCTATGGGCATTGGATAATGGAGATTACCTGGTCAGCCTGCGGCGCAGCAGTTGGCTGTTCATCATCGACCGGAAAACGAAGAAAATCCGCTGGGAAATGCAGAACGATAACTGGGGCGGACAGCATGACTGCCAGATGCTCGATAACGGCAATATTTTGTTTTTTGCTAATGGGCTTTATGTCTCGGGTCAGCTCTCCAGTTCCAAGGTGATCGAAATGAACCCGGAGACCAGCGAGGAAGTCTGGCGCTATCAAGGATCTCCGCCCTGGTCGTTTTACAGCCCTCACATCAGCGGCTGTCAGCGGCTTTGGAGCGGGAATACCCTGATTTGCGAGGGGCTTTGGGGGCGTATCTTTGAGGTTACGCCGAAAGGTGACATTGTTTGGGAGTATATCTCGCCCCATAACGGGCCTCTTCAGGGGCAGGCAACCGGCGGTATCGGAAATTGGGTATTTCGCGCCTATCGCTATGCGCTGGACTCATTGGAAATCGGCGGACGCGTTTAGTTTTTGGAGTCTACCGCCTGATTGGCATGCCAGCTACGTGATTTTTGCATAGCTTTTGAATCCAATCGGGGGTATAACTACGGACCCTTCACACCGCGAAAACCTCCGTGAAGGGATCAGGTCATCAGATATCGCGCCGGCGGCGAAAACCGCCGTGTTTTTTTTGAGGACCATGAGGCATCTAAGAAATAATTTGCCTTGAGGAAACAATATTTATGAATACAAAGCCGGGGAGTTGGTTATGAGTTCGCGGAATGAAATGCATAAAAAGCCGCAGCCTGAGAACCAGGAGATCAAGTCACGGAAGTGCCTGATGTGTTCCGAGGGGTTTACGTCTCACCATGTTGGTGAGCGGGTTTGCCCCGATTGCAAGAGCACGGCAACTTGGCGCCAGGCTGGTTTAGCCATATAAAATACTATTCTGAGACCCGGGTTAACCGGGTCCAGCGAGATCACTTAAAAAAAACCAACGCAGATCGATAGATAGTCGATTGGCGTTGGTTTTTTATGACCGCCTAGTGGAATTTTTATGACGATTTGGAATCCCTCAACCGGAAGCGCTGCAGCTTGCCGGTCTGGGTTTTAGGGAGGCTGTCGACGAATTCGATCTCGCGGGGGTATTTGTAAGGGGCGATCTCTGCTTTCACGAAATCCTGTAATTCCTTGACGGCATCTTCTCCTGCCCTCGCACCATCCCGCAAGACGACGAAGGCTTTGACGATGTTCGTGCGTTTCAAGTCCGGTTTCGCGACCACTGCGCATTCGGCGACATTGGCGTGCTCCAGGAGGGCGGCTTCCACTTCCGGCCCGGAAATGTTGTAACCCGCCGAGATGATCATGTCGTCGGCGCGAGCGACATAACGGAAATAACCGTCCTTATTCATTTCATAGATATCGCCGGGATAATTCCAACCATCCCGGACATAGATCTGTTGGCGGTCCTCGTCGTCGAGATAGCGGCAACCAGTCGGTCCCCGGACGGCCAATTGCCCCGGTGTTCCCGGCGGCATTTCGTTGCCGTCATCATCGACGACCCGCGCCTGATAACCGGGAATGGCAATGCCGGTGAAACCAGCCCGCATCTCATCCGGCGGGGCGGCAACAAAAATATGCAAAAGCTCCGTGGCGCCCAAACCGTCGATTAGCCGAATTCCGGTGGCGGCGTTAAAGGCCTCC